>VGIW01000052.1 GCA_016867715.1 Candidatus Eisenbacteria bacterium
AGGCTCTCGACCGAGCGGCCCTCGCCGCGCATCTCGCCGCATCGCTCGCCCCGCACAAACGCCCTCGGAGAATCGCGCGCCTCGATCGCCTTCCCCTCTCGTCGACCGGAAAGATCGACCGCGAAAGGACGCGATCCCTCGCCCTTCCGCTTCTCGAGCCATTCCGGCCGTGAGCGCGCCGGGGCGGCAAGAGAAAGACCGGCGGATCGATCGCTCCGCCGGTCCCGTCTTTCTCCTCGCGCGGCGCTACTTCTCCGTCCCCTTGGTCTCCGCCTTCGGAACGGGGTGCGCGATCTTCGCGGAAAACGTCTTAAAGTCGAAAGGTTTATACGTTGGCGATGTCTCGTTGTGGCAGGTCTTGCAGAGCGCCTCGGTCGGCTCGACGAGGCCGACCGTGGCCGGCTCGATCTCCCCCGCGTAGAGCTGCTTCATGACGGTCATCTTCTGGTATTCGCTCCCCGGACCGTGGCACGCCTCGCAGCCGACCCCTTCGTCGTCCTTCGCGCCGCCGCGGATCGCGGCCGGTTTCCCGTGAGCAGTCACGTGGCAGACGATGCACTCCGGCGCCTGTGCGGCCGGAACAGCGAGGCCCTTCGCCTTCGCGATCTCGTCCGCCTTCGGGGTCTTCAGCGTCTCGAACGCCTTCGCGTGCGCCGACTCCTGCCAAAGCTTGTACTGCGCGCCGCTCTTCGCGGTCTGGTGGCACATCTTGCACTTGGCGGATCCGATGTAGGTGAAGGCCGGAGCGGCCTCCTTCTTCGCGATCTCCTTCGCCTCCGTCGATTTCCCCGCCTCCTGCGCCGTGAGCTGCGCGGCGACGAAGAGAGTCGAAAGGCAGGCGGCGAGCCCTCCGAGCAGGATACCGCAGCTTCTGGGTCTCCGGGTCATGCGCATCCTCCCGTTGTTGCCGATCATCCGGCGAGCTTTCCCGCGGCGATTCCTTCCGTCGTTCCACCAGTCTAACGGGAACGGGCGGACCGCGCAACCGCGTGCACCCTCCTCTTCTCCCGATAGAACCCCTCTCCCCCCGGCGCGGGTCCCGGCCGCGGCGGTCGCCGAAGCATCTGTCCGACGGATTGGCGTTACCGAAACGCCTCCAGGCCGGTCAGGTCGTTCCCCAGGATGAGCGAGTGGATGTCGTGGGTCCCCTCGTACGTCTTCACGCCCTCCAGGTTCAGCATGTGTCGGATCACGTGGTATTCGGACATGATCCCGTTCGCCGCGAGGATGTCGCGCGCAAGCCGTGCGCACTCGAGCGCCATGAACACGTTGTTCCGCTTCGCCATCGAGATCTGCGTGAAGCGCGCCTTCCCCTCGTCCTGAAGACGCCCGAGCCTGTGCGCGAGGAGCTGCGCCTTCGTGATCTCGGTCGCCATGTGCGCGAGCTTCTCCTGGACGAGCTGGAAGGAGGCGATCGGCTTGCCGAACTGCACGCGCTCCTTCGAGTAGGCGAGCGCCCGATCGAAACAGTCCATCGCCGCGCCGACCGCTCCCCAGGCGATCCCGTAGCGCGCGCTGCTCAAACACTTGAGGGGCGAAACGAGTCCTTTCGATTCGGGGAGAAGGTTCCTCTCCGGAATCTCGCAGTTCTCGAAGATCAGCTCGGACGTGTCCGACGCGCGAAGCGAGAACTTTCCGCGTTGTTCGATCGCCCGGTAGCCCGGAGTTCCCTTCTCGACGAGGAAGCCGCGGATCACGCCGTCCAGCTTCGCCCAGACGATCGCGATGTGCGCCGTCGACCCGTTCGTGATCCACATCTTCGCGCCGTTCAGAAGATAGCCCGCGGATGTCTTCTCGGCGCGCGTGACGAGCCCGCCGGGATCCGAGCCGTAGTCCGGCTCGGTGAGACCGAAGCACCCGATCGCCTCGCCGCGCGCCATTCGGGGGAGCCACGCCTTCTTCTGCTCCTCGCTTCCCGATGTGTAGATCGCGAACATCGCGAGCGAGCCCTGCACGGAGACGAAGCTCCGGAGCCCTGAATCGCCCCGCTCGAGCTCGCGGCAGATGACGCCATACGCGGTCTTGCTCGTCCCCGCGCAGCCGTATTCCTCCGGAAGAAAGCAGCCGAAAAGGCCGAGAGAGGCAAGCTCGGGGACGAGCTCCGCGGGAAACGTGTGCTGTTCAAAATGCTCGCCGATGACGGGGAGCACGCGTTCGGTCACGAAGTCGCGGACTGTGTTCCGGACGAGAATCTCTTCATCAGTGAAGAGATCGTCCACCTGGAAGTAATCGATCGGCTGAAACCTGGGCATGGGCTTCCTCTCCCTTTGGGCGTGCGAACGGGCGCTCGGCCCGGGACATGCGGTCCACACGGGCCGCCGGCCGGCTTTGACCGCGGGCGCATCATCAAGGCTATCGCGAGAAATGTCCGCCGTCAAACTGCGCGGAGCGAGCGCCCCTGTCGACCAGGAGGAATGGCCCTGGTAGTATTTTCTCGGATCGCGAGAAACGGGCGGCCGAACGACGTGAACGAGGAGGCCGATATGGGACAGAGAATGCTTCCCGTGACGATCGTCGTCCTCGCCGCGCTCTTCGTTCCGCTTCTAGGAATCCTTCCCCCCGCGCAGTTCTTCCGCCTCGACGACTTCGCCTGGCTGACCTGGGCGAAGAGCCACGGTGTTTCCGATGCATTCGACCCGGCGCAGGCGCCCGCAACGCCGGGCGGCCGCTTTCGCCCCGCGCACGCCCTCTTCTGGATCATCGGGTCGCGCGCGGTCGGACCCGAGTCGGCCGTCCCGTGGATTCTCCTCAGCTCGTCGTTCTTCGCAGCGGGTCTCGCGCTTCTCGTTCTCTGGGGGGACCGGGTTGATCCCGGGAAGCCGCACGCGGGGAAATGCGCAGCGGCGATCTGGTTCGCCGGCTTCTTCCCGATGACTTATTTGCTTCTCAATGTTTACAACAACGGAAAGACGATGGTCTTTCTGCTCGTCCCGCTCGGGGCGGCCTCCGGGATCTCGTTCTACGAAAACCGGCGGCTGCGCGATCTTCTTGTCTTCCTCCTCGCGTTCCTCGCGGGGGCGCTTGCCCGCGAATCGATCCTCGCGATCGTCCCTGCGGTTCTCTGCGTTTATGTTCTCGCGGATCGTCTCGAGCGAGGGAAGGCGTTTCTTCCTCTCGCGGCGGCGGCGCTCCTCGCGGGAGGGGCTGTGATCGCGGGCGCGGCCGTCTTCTCTCCGCTCGTCCGCGAGGCTCTTCGCGATCTCGGGTCGGGGGAGTCGTTCTCTCTTTGGGGCCGCAACCTGGCCTACTACGCGGAAACGCTCCTTTGGAACGGTCACGCGCGGTTCCTCTGGATGGGGCTCATCTTCGCGGCGTCTCTCCGAAGAACGAGAGCGCTCGCGGTCGCGGCGGCCGCGGTGCTCGCATTGAGTTTCATCTTCCCGCGTCCCTCCGCGATCCTCATGCTCCTCGTTCTCCTCGCGTTCTGGTTCTCGCGAAGATCGAAGATCAACGCCGCGCTTCTCGCCTGGTTCGCAGCGGCCGTTCTCGTCCTTCTTCCGGCGCCGAACCCAACCGAGTCCTACTTCCTCGAGGCGTCTCTTCCCCTCGCGCTCTTCTTCGGCCTCGAGACGGGGGGCGCGCTCGCTGGGGTCGTTGCGCGGGCGGGGGGAGTGTTCCGGCGAGGCTCGGGTCGCAAGCTCCGAAACACCCTCGCGGCCTGGAGCGCGCTCGTTCTTCTTGCCGCGGTCTTCGTCGCGGGGGTCTACGCCGTCTACACGCGCGAGCTTCTCCCCGTGAAGCGCCACGGGGCGGAATTCGCCGAGGCAAATCGTTTCATGCGCAAAGAACTCCCCGAGGGGAGCGCGGTGTACGTCTTCCGCCAGGAGGAGACTTACGGAGAGCGGATGGCCGAATACATCCGCCGCTTCCGCCGCTTCTATCTCTGGAAGAACCATCCGGAGAGCTGGTTCGCCGCCTACGACCGTCCGGACGTTCATGTCGTCTACTGGGACGGCGAACCGGACGCCGGCCGGCCGGCGTTCTTCTTCGCCTCGAACCCGTTCGAGAAGGAGGTCTTCCGGAAAGAAGACCCTGCGCCCGGTGCGTCGCTCGTCTTCGAGAATCCTTCTTGCGCGGTCTACGACCTTCGCGGGGCGCGCAAGCGCCTTTGACAGAAACCGCGGGAGGTCCTATCCTTCCGGTGTCATGAGGAAACCCGCGGCGAACCTCCGGCTTCTCTTCTTCTTGATTCTTTCCGCTCTTCCGTCGGCGATCTCTCCCGCAGCGGCGCGAGCCGCCGAGCCGACGATCGCGGTCCTCGGGAACGGGCTCGAGGTGATCCTTCTCGAGAACCGATCGAGCCCGATGATCGCCGCCACGATGATCGTCGGGGCCGGGGCCGATCTCGAAACCGCGGAGACCTCCGGCGCCAGCCACATGATGGAGCATCTCCTCTTCAACGGCACCGAAAGAAGAACGCAGAAGGAGCTCTACGACGAGACCGATCTCTACGGCATCTACAACAACGCGACGACCCGGCGATTCCACACCGACTACTTCGTCCTCGTCTCGAAGGATCGAATCCGCGAGGCGATGGACATTCAGGCCGACATGCTCTTCCGCTCCGTCTTCCCGCCGGAAAACTTCGAGAAGGAGAAAGGGATCGTCCTCGAGGAGATGGGGAAGGACGAGCAGGATCCGGGAACCGTAGCCGAGGGGCTCTTTCGGAACATCGCTTTCGCGGGGACGCCGTACGCGCGGCCGATCCTCGGCACGCGCAAGTCGATCGCCTCGCTTTCTCGAGACGACCTGATCGCTTACTATCGCGCGATCTACGTGCCGTCCAACATGACTCTCTTCGTGATGGGGGACTTCGACGCGGGCGCGCTCCTCCCCGTGATCGACTCGATCTACGGCGCCGCTCCGGCACGCCCGAGTCCCCGCGCGAATCGGCCTCCGTTCCCGCATCTTCCGGAGGCGGACGCGGTCCGCGTCTTCCGCGGCGAGACGGAGAAATCCCATCTCTTCATGGCGCTTCCCCACCCCGAGCGTTCGTCCGATTCGCCCCTCAACGACGTGTTCGCCGCGTACGTCGGGAGGCGCCTTCACGAGGATCTCGCGGAGGGGCCGGATCCGATCGTCTTTGCCATCGATGTTTCGTATATGAAGCGACAGCTCGAGGGCGAGGGAACCTGGCCCCTCGCGGATCCGGACATCGTCCGGGGAGGGAACTCGGGGCGCGTTCTCCTCTTTGCCGTCTTCGACCCCGCGCGCTCGCCGGAAGACGTGGAGGCGGCGATTCTCGCCTCGTTCGCGCGCATCGCCGCCGAAAAGCCGGACCCGGACGAAATCGAGCGCTTTCGCGTGTCGATGAAAACCACGGACATCTATCTCTCCGAGAAGCCGCACATGTACGGAATGATGAAGGCGGAAAGCATCGCGCACGGCGGCTATTCGGAAATCGCGAAAGCGCTCGCGACGCTGAACACGTTCGGCCCGCGTCACGTCGCCGACAGAACGGCGTGGTTCGAGGCGAAGAGGCGCGTGTCGGTCGCGTTCGTGCCGGGCGAAAGGGACTACGCCGACTCGGATCTCGAAACGACGGTCTCTCGCGAAAAGCCGATCTGGGAAATGCCGCCGCGGGCGGTTCCGGAGGGAGGAGCTCTTCGAATCGTGAGCGCTCCGGAAGAGAGCGCCGCCGCGGGCGCCGCGCGGAGCGAGCGGGCCGACACAACCCTCGCGAACGGGCTACGCATTCGCGTCGAGTCGAGCGGCGATTCCGAGGTCTTCGCGCTCCATCTTCTCGCGAAGAACCGCTCGTGGCAGGAGCCGAACGGTCTCGAGGGGATCGCCGACTGTCTGCACCGCCTTCTTCTCAAGGGGACGGAGAAAGACGACGGGGCGGCTTTTCGCGCGCGGCTTGAGCGGATCGGCGCCGACGTGAAGACGTACGACGCGGCGTTCATTCCTTACGACGACTACTACACGACCCCGTCGTATTCGTTCGTCCGCTTCGCGACGATCGACGAGCACGCAGAGGAAGGAATGGGTCTCTTCGCCGACATGATCCGGCGGCCGCGCCTCGCCGACGAGGATCTCGCCGCCGTGAAGTCGGAGATGCTCGCGCTCGCTCGCGGCCGCCGCTCGAAGCCTTCCGTCCATTCGGAGCTTCTTCTCGCGCAGACTCTCCACGCGGACGGTCCTCTTTCCGCGGATCCGGAGGGGAACGAGAAGTCGATCGCGGCGATCGCGCGCGAGGATCTCGTTCGCTTTCACGAAATGTATTTCGCTCCGGATAACCTGATCGTCACCGCCTCCACGTCGCTCCCGGCGGCGGAGGTTCTTCACTCGATCGCGCGCCGCTTCGAGGATGCCGCGCCGCTCACCAGGCGGAAGAGCGCGCCTCCCGATCCGGGGCCCACCGAGCAGTCGGTCCGCGTGGAGGAGACGCTCGGCGGAAAGCAAGGAACCTTGCGGATCGGGTATGTCATCCCGGTGCCGCGAGAGGATCGAGCGGCGCTCTCGATCGCCGTTTCGGTCCTTTCGGACGCGATCGCGTTCGACCTCCGAGAGACGCGGGGGCTCGCGTACAGCGTCGGCGCGGGCGTCGTCTTCCGGGGCGGCGCGGCGGCGATCTCCGCCTCGATCGGAACGAGCCCGGAGAACCTCGAGGAAGCAGAGAAGGGAATCCGCGAACACTTCGATCGTTTCCGCGCGATCGAGACGATCGAAGCGCGCGAATTGGAGCGCGCGGTGAACGGGATCCTCGGGCGGATGAACATGCGGCGTCTCTCGCGCCCGAACCAGACGTTTCGCGCCGGCCTTGCGCTCTTTAGCGGAGAGGACGAAGACTGGATCGACCGGCTCCGCGTGGTCTCCGCGGAAGACATCGTTCGCGCCGCGCGCGCCTATGTCCGAAGCTCTCCTTCCGCGACGATCCTGGTCCGCTGATCTCGAACGTCTGCGCGGCGGACCGGCGAGCGATCCACCGAACAAGGGATCCGGCATGTCTTCCGACAAGCTGTCCGACACGATCCGCGAGCGAATCCGAAGCCAGCCCGCTCCCGAGAGACCGGACGCGTACGATCATCTTCGCCAAGCGGTCTCGTTCTTTCTCCTCGTCGATCGCGACGAGACGCGCGCGCTTCTCGTGAAGAAGAAGGAAACTCCCGGCTACACGTGGAGCGGGCAGGTCGGGATGGTCGGCGGCATGATCGAAGAGGAGGACGCGAGCGATCTCGAGACGGCGTTTCGCGAGTTCGAGGAAGAGCTCCGGATCGACCGTTCGGCGCTCGAGGTGTTCGGCGACCTCGGTTACTTTCCGAGCCGCATCGCCGACGCGCTTCTTCACGTCTATGTCGCCCGCTGGAACGGCGAGGGAACGCCGGTTCCCGATCCTCGCGAGATCGATGATCTCGTCGAGGTCCCGTTCTCGGAGCTTGCGCGGCTTCACGAGAAGCGCGGCCTCGCGGGGGGCCGCCCAGATCCGGAAGGAAGAGGTCCGCATTATCCGGTGGGGCATCCGCGCAAGGGACCGCTCGTGATCTGGGGGGTCACGGCGCGGACGATCCACGCGCTTCTCGAGTTGATCCGCTGATCGCGACGAACGCGGCGAGCCCGAGAACATACGCGCCCGCCCCGACGAGAAGCACCGCGCGAAAGCCGAAGCCGATCGCGAGAAACGTCGCGAGGACCGACGCCGCGACCGACGTCGCCCCGTTCACCCCCCACACCCACGGAACCATTCCCTCCCTTTCCTTGCCGAGCGCGCGGATCCCCGCGGGGAACGGCATCCCCATGAGAACTCCGACCGGGAAGAGGAGCGCCCACGAAAGGAACGCTCTCGCCGGGAACGAAGCCGCGAGGGAGGCGGCGAAGATATGCGGAAGGAGAAACGCGAGAAGAAGCGCCGCGCCGATCACTCCCGCGATCGGAATCCAAAGAGAGCGCATCGGGAGTCTTTGCGCGACGACGCTCCCCACTCCGCTTCCGACGAGAAGCGAGAGGAGCACCACCGAGAGCGCGTGCACCGGATGCCCGAGATAGAGGATGAACCGCTGGAGGAGCGGGATCTCCACGGTGAGAAAGCCGAAACCGAGCGCCGTGAAGTAGAGAAGGAAAAGAACGCCCGCGCGGTCGACCGGGAACCGTTCTCCCTTTCGGAGAAGAGCGGGGAGAAGAAGAGTGAGCCCGGCGAGAAGGAGGACCACGAAAAGAAGAGCGACGAGAACGAAGACGGCGCGAACGTTGTTCTGCATCACGCCCTGCTCGAACGCGCCCCGCCCGAAGACGGCCCGCAGGGCATCTCCCGGGCGGATCGTGTAGAAGAAGAAAGGCCGGTCGTCGGTTGGCGGCCGGAGATCCGCGGGATAGCTCGCGGCGAACGCATCCGCCTCCTTCCCCATCAGCTTGGCGAATTCCGGGCGCCCCCCGAGCGACGGGCCGTACACGACGTCGAACCGAAGCTCCTCCGCGAGGCGGCGCACGTGCTCGATCTCGTCCGGAAGCCACGGTGTCCGTTTCACGAGAAGCGTCGCGATCCCGTCCCGGAACTCGTTCAGACGATACGCCCAGTCCCAGACGGAACGCTTGACGATTAAAACATGAGCGCCCGGATCGGCCGCTCCGAGATCGCGGAGCGCGGCGGCCGCAACGCCGGCGAGCCGGAGCGTCTCGATCGGCATCCCTTCGAAGTACCAGCGGGAGACGGCGAGGATTCCGTCATCCGTCAGATGCGAGAGGAAATCGACGAACGCCTCCCGGGTGTAGAGCCCGTTCTCGGAAAGGACGTACGCGCCGGCCGAAGTGGCGGCCCATGTGTCGATGAGCGAGGACTGAATGATTCCGTAGCGCTCCGGCGATCGGCGCGTCGCACTCCTCGCCTCTTCGGCGATGATGCGCACTTCGGGGCGATCGTAGAGGCGACCCGCGTACTCCCCGAACGGACCGCGGACGGCCTCGATAATCCCCGGATTGATCTCGACCCCAGTGACGTCTTTGTAGCCGAACGAAAGCGCGGTGAGAACATCGCGTCCTCCGCCCGGCCCGATCACGAGGACGGGAACGTCGCGGCGAAGCGTGTAGGCGATCGCGGTGATGTCGTATTGGAGCGCGCGCACCTTCTCGAAGTCGCCGTCGAACCGAACGATCGGCGTCCCCGCCTCGGCGTCGATCTTGAGCCAGAGCGTCTCCGGCTTCGGTCCCTTGTATGCCTCGCTCGTTCCCCAGTTCGGGGTGCCGCGCTCGGCGACGGTGATGCGGGAAAGCGCGTTCCACTTCTCGTAGAGGATCCTCTCCTCGAGCTCGTCCTTGGCGAAATCGATTCGAAGGAGTCCGGTCGTCTCGTGGAGGAGAAGAAGCGCGCAGAGTGCGAGGAGGGCCAGAACCGCGCGGCGGAGAAGCGCGCGCGCTCCGGACGCCGCGAAGAGAACGGCGCCCGCGGCCGCGATCATTCCGATCGCGACCACGCTCCCCGGCCCGGAGAGAAGGTCGAGAAGCGGAACTGCGAGCGCGCACCCGATTCCCGCGCCGAGAAGATCGAATCCGTACACGGTTCCGATCTTCTCCGGAAATCGGGAGAGCGCGATCCCGAGGACGATCCCGCCGAGAAGAAACGGAATCGCGGCGAAGACGTAGATCAGGCCGAGCGAGACGAGCGCCGCGAAGGAGATCCGGTAGATGAAGGGGACGCCGAGAATGAGTATGAACGAGAGCGGGATCGAGAGAGCGAAGAGAATCGCGAAGCGCGCGAGGTGAGCGCCGGTTCGATCTCTCGGGAAGCGCTCCGGGAAAAAATGGAGAAGAAGCCCCGCCGCTCCGAGGCCGAAGAGGGCGAGAGAGATCGCGAGAAACGCGAAGTGGTACCAGAGGAGGACCGAGAAGATCCGCGTGAGCGCGATTTCGAGCGCGAGGAGCGCGAGAGAGACGACGAGAACGCCGAGAAGCGTTGCTCGAGTCGGTTGCCGCACGTCGCGCCCTTCCGCCGATTTCATTGCAAGGCGTTTCCTTTCCTCGCGAGAGCGGGATCCTTCTCTTGTCCGGCCCGGCCGGGAACCGCTGCGGAGGCGATCCGGAAGCTCCGCGCGGCTTCTTTCTCCGTGGAAGGATCGGTCCGAACGGAGTATAATAGTATCATCTTCAAGGGTGCTATGAGGAAACTACGCGGGTTCGTCGTCTTGCTCTTGCTTCTTTGGGGATCCTTCGGTGCGCGCTCTTGGGCGGTTCCTCCCGCTCCGGAGGATTTCCGAATCGTGGAATCCGGCGATCAGAAGCTCGTCGTCGCGTGGGACTGCGAGGACACTGCCGGCGTCGCGTTCTTCCGCATCCGTGTCTCCGACACATCCGGCATCTACAGGGACATGCCGGATTGGAACGGCCGCGAGGCGGCGTTCACCTTCACAACCGACGACGGGCGGCGCGACAACCTCGGATGGGCGGAAGTTTGCCGCGCGCTCGGTGTTTCCGCCACGTTCTTTTGTGTCCCGGATTACGTGGGCGATCCGGGATTCCTCAGCGCGGACGAAATCCGCCGGATTGATTCGCTCGCGATCGAAATTGGATGCCACTCGATGTCCCATGTCGCGCTCTTGACCGACGAGGCCTTCCACATGCGCTACGAGGGGCCCGCTCCATCCTGCAGTCTTCGGATCTGGGGCGGACGGCTGCAGACCTTCCTCGAGCCCGATTCGCTCGATCTCGACATCGACTTGAACGCGGCAGGCACGAACTTTCTCCATTCTCTCTGCGCGACGATCCGTAATCATCCGTGCTACGACTGTTCGCTCGACTTCTATACGTGTGCCGATGATTTCTGCCGCGCGCACTATCTTGAGTGGGTCCGCGGCGTCCCGATCGGCCGGGACTGGCACCAAACCTATACGACCAAGGGGATCGACTCGCTTCGGCTCGACCTGGAAACCGCGGGAGCGAAAGCGTTCCTCGAGGCGCTCGTCTCCCGCCCGGATTATGAATGCCGCTCCTTCGCCTACCCGATGCACCTACACGGGGAGCGCGAGATCGCGGCCTGCGTCCGCGCCGGATTCTTCGGCGCGCGGGATGGGTACGCATATCCTCGTCCGTGGGGCTCGCCCAACGGCCCGGACGATCTTTTCAACGTGAATGTTTACGAAAAGCTCTCAGTGTCCGCTCCGTTCTCGAACGGTTGGGACGAAGCCGCGACGCGCGATTGGGTGCGAGGCCTGGTTCGGGATTGGAAAGCGAACAAGAGATGGGCGACCCTTCGCGTGGCCCATACATACGCGGATATCGACTCCGCACACCTCTTCTGGGTCTTGGACGAGATCGCGGCGGACGGAGGGGTGTGGATCGGGGCTTTCGGCGACGTGGCGGAGTACGCGAGGCGTTACGCGATTAGCATCGGCAAGCCGCCCCGTCTGGAGGCGACTCTCGCCGGTCTCATGCCCGATCGGATCCACTACGCGGTGATCACGGCTCTCGACGAGGATCGAAACGAGAGCGCGCGGTCGAACGAGATCGCGTTCATCGTGTCGAGTTCGATAGGAGTGAGGGGGACCGACCGACTCGCCGAGCCCGGGGCGCGTCCGATCCGATTCCTTGGATCCTCTCCCGTTGTGGAGGGGGGTGGGGCGAGCATCTGGTTCTCGCTGGAAGAGCCGCTGGTCCTTGAAGTATCAATCTACGATGTCTCCGGACGCGCAGTGGTCCGCCGGAGAACGGAGCGCCTGGAGCCGGGAAGCCGGTCGATCCTTTGGGACGGTCGGTCCTCCGCGGGACGCGAAGTCGCGGCGGGACGTTATCTCGTCCTTCTTCGCGGCGAATCCGGGGAGGATTGCGGGTCCGTCCTTCTCGTTCGCTGAGCTCTTCGTCCGCTCGAAGCGCACGGGGGATCGGCCGATCGCCTGTTCGCGGGCCGGAGGACGATGACCACCGAGTGGTCGCCGCGGCGGCGAGAGCGCGGTCTCTTCGCCGATGCGAGCGGTTCGGCTTCTCATGTGCGCTCGATCGGAGCTGCTCCCAACCTCCGCAGGTTCCTTGTCCTGCGGGTGCTCCCAAATTCCAGTCCTGATCGCGCCGGCCAAGGTCCCCACGGAACGAATCCTGCTTGCCTCGGGCGCGGGCCGGGGTTCGTGCGGGGAGGGGTGGTGCGTGGGAAGGGCTCCGGCCCGCTTCACTCGTTCTTTCCGAGTGCCTGTTTCCCCGCGCTCTTCTACAATGGGCGCGTGGGATTGGCGACGCGACCGCGAAATCCGACGCCCTCGACGCGATCGCGCCGAAACCCGAAACCGGGAGATGAACCGATGAAGTCCTTGGTGTTGCTCGTTCTTCTCGCCGTTCTCCTCGGCGGAGCGCCCGGAGAATCCGCCGCTCAGGTCGTCGTGACCCGGCAGGGAGACGAAAACCCGGCGATCTCGATCACGAAGTCGATCTTCTGGGGCGGGCTCGGCGGGCTCATCCTCGGCAGCGCGATCGCTCTCGTCGCGGAGGAGGACGAAGGCGACATCATCAAATGGTCGTTCGTCGGCGGGACCTTCGCCGGGCTCGCGGTCGGCATCTGGCATGTGACGCGTCGCCCCGAGCCGGAGGGCGCGCTTCTCGAGTTCATGCCCGAGGGGACCCGCGTCGCGGCGCCGGTTTTCACGTTCGAAAGGGAGGAGGATCCGCTCCTCGGCGGATCCGAATCGAACCGAACCGTGCGCGTGGGGCTCGTATCGCTCAAGCGTTGAGGCCCGAAAGCGAAGACAGCGCTCCTCGCGATCAGGCGGGAGTCTCCGCTTCTTCGGTCTCCTGCGAGCGGATGAAGCGAACGCGCTGAATCCGGCGCTCCTTCACGATCTCGACGACCAGCTCTCCCCCGCGGAACAGCATCATCCATCCGACCTCCGGGAACTCGCCCGCCGTTTCGAGAAGGACCCCCGCGACCGTGTCCGCTTCCGTCTCGGGGAGCGCCACGCCGGTCGCCTCCTCGAAGTCGCCGATCGCGCACCCGCCGGCCAAGAGGAACTCGTTCGGCCCGACGCGGACGACCGGGGGCGCCTCGCGGTCGAACTCGTCCTGAATCTCCCCGACGAGCTCCTCGATCACGTCCTCCAGGGTCAGCATCCCGAGCGTTCCTCCGTGCTCGTCCAAGACGATTCCGAGATGAACCTTTTTTCTGCGAAATTCCTCGAGGATCGTCGGGAGCGGCGTGTGTTCGGGGAAGAAGAGGATCTCGCGCTTCAAGCGCCGGATGTCGACGGGCCCCGCCGTCGCCCCACGCACCGCCCGAAAGAGATCCTTCGAGTGGACGAAGCCGATCACGCGATCCACGCTCCCCTCGCAGAGCGGGAATCGCGTGTGGCCGCACTTCTCGGCGAGGCGGAGGTTCTTCTCGGCGTCGCTGTCGACGGAGAGGAAGACGACATCGGTCCGCGGGACCATCACCTGGTGGGCTTCGGTGCGATAGAAATCGAAAACGCGCTCCAGCATCCGCGTCTCCGGGGCCGTGAGCATCCCGTTCTCCGCGGAGCGGCTCAGCATCACGCGGATGTCCGCCTCGGTGAGAACGTGCTCGGGCGGCATGTTCGACTCGACGCCGAACAGCCGGAGCGTGAGAAGCGACGCGCCGTTCGTGAGAGCGATGACCGGATAGAACATGAGGTAGAAGAGGCGGAGGAGGGGGGAGAGGTTGAGGGCGAGACCGTGCGGTCTGCGGATCGCGAGGGACTTCGGCGCGATCTCGCCGAGGATAACGTGGAGCAGGGTGATGATCGAGAAGCCCACGATGAAGGACACGGTGTGGAGCGTCGCGTCCGACTCGACCCCCGCGAGGCGGAAGAGCGGATGAAGAAGCCGCGCGACGAACGGTTCGCCGATCCAACCGAGAGCGAGGCTCGCGAGAGTGATGCCGAGCTGGCATGCGGTGAGGTACGCATCCAGGTGGCGGATCACGAAGAGCGTGATTCGGGCGCGGCGCCCTCCGCGTAGGGCTCGTTCCTCGATTGGTGCCGTCGGGACTCGGACGATGGCGAACTCGGCGGCGACGAAGAACGCGTTCAAGAGGACGAACAAGAGAACCGCGAGGATCTTGAGTAACGGACCTTCCATCGGCTCCGCCGCAACGAGCGGCTACACCTCCTCGGGAGTCATTCCGATCGCGAGAATGCTGCAAGCGACGATCGCGCGGAGGCCGAGCTCGCGCGCCCTCTCGATGAGCTCGTCGCTCTCCGCGCCGGGGTTCACGAACACCTCGCGAATCTTTTTCGAGGCGATCTCGTCTAGAACGCGGATGCCCACTTGAGGCGGAACGTATAGAGATGCGATTTCGACATCGCCGGGGATGTCGCGGACGGACTTGTACGTGGGAAGCCCCTCGACCTCGGCCGCGTTCGGCGTGACCGGATAGACGCGATAGCCCTGCTTCGCGTACGCTCGCACCGCCTTGTTCCCGTACTTCTCCCGGTTGGTTGAGGCGCCGATGATGGCGATGGTCTTCTTTTCGCTTTCGTTCATGAGCCTTCCCCCGAAACCTTCGATTCCGATCGACGGAAAGATCCTAGCACAGGCATCCCGAGGGGGGAAGACGCTTCGCGGTGCGCGGTGCTTCGCGCCGCGTTACCGCGCGCCGAACCGATCTCTCGTCGTCACGCGCTCCGCTCCGGGCGCGAGGCGAACATCGAGCACGCGGTTCTCCACCGGGAACTCCTCCGACGGGTTCCAGACCCCGACCGCGCCGCTGTTCGTGTATTTGTACTCGACGCGCATCCCCGCCGGGAACTCGAAGGTCGCCGACCAGATGCCGTCCCCCGCCTTCTCGTCTCCGTTCGTTCCGTCGTCGAACATGCGGACCTTGTTCGGGGTCCAATCGGCGAGCTCCGGACGATTGCCGACGATGTAGATCGCGTCGGCCACGCGCTCCGCGGTCGCATCGCACGTGAAGAGAACGGGGATCGTCTCGCCGCTCCCGATCGCCATCGTTCCGCCCGCCGCGGGGAGCGCCGCCCCCTTCCCGAGAAGCGATCGGATCTCGGGCGGGTTTCCGATCGGGGCGCCGGCCTCGCGGGCGTAGCGATAGACGTTCTCGATGTGCGTGAGGAACGCGCGGTCGAACGGATCGTCGCCTCCCGGCGCGTTCTGATCGGAGCCGTACCACCAGAACCAATCGGAGCCCTCCGCCGCGTACATCCCTTCCCACGCCATCGCCCCGTTGAAGGAAGGATCGCCCGGCGGCGGAAGCGGAGCGGACGGATCCGGCGCCGGGATCCCCGATGCGGCGAGTGCCGCGCGCGTTTCCCCGAGAAGATTCCACGCGGCGTTCTCCTCCGGCTCGCCGATCCACGTCGCGAAGGTCCCGTCGATCCAACTTCCGGGCCAGAGCGTTTCGAGCGGGGTCATCCGGGGAATCGGATGCGCCGGGACGCTCCGGCTCGGATTCCCCTCGATGTACTCGCTGACGGTGACCGTCACGATCTTTCGCTCGTCGTAAAGCTTCGAGAGCTTCCGGTAGAGCGCGTGCAGGAAATCCTTCGCGTCGTTGTCGCGAACGTACCATTCCCACGCGTTCTCGCCGTCGAGGATCACGGTGAGCAGGCGATCCTCCCCCTCGCCCGGCTCCGGCGCGCGGCGGAGCGCCTCGCGGATGAAATCATCCGCCGCCTCCTCGCCGAATAGTCGCTGATAGCGGAACCCGATCCGGTCCGAGAGCTCCGTGTCGCGAAAGACGACCGCGACCGTGCCCCTTCGTCCATTCTCGTCGACCTCGACGCGGTAGGGGCGTCCGAGCGGCATCCCGGCCGGAGTCGAGCGTTTCAAGACGTGATCTGCGGTCGCCATCCATCGGATCCCGCTCTCCGCGAGAAGAGGAACGATCGACTCGGAGACCGAGCCCTCCCCCGGCCACATGCCGCGAGGCCTCGCGCCGAAGAGGCCCTCGTAGAAGCGAACCGCCTTGACCACCTGCGCGCGCGCGTCCTCGGGATACGAGAAGCGCTTGGGGCTCGGGTCTCCGGGGCGGCTGATCTTGGCCGCGTCGGTGTCGTCGATGAGCGGAAGGATCGGGTGATAGTAGGGGGTCGTGAGAACCTCGATCTGCCCCTCCCGCCGCGCCGGATCGTAGAGCAGTCTTCTGTGGATCGGAACGATTGATGAAAGAACTTTATAGGTCTCAGCGACAAGGCGGTTCAGGGTTTCCTCCGCGACCGGTCCGCGCAGCCGGAAGGTTCCGTCCTCTTTCTCCGCGACGAGATCTGAGAGGTCGACGGTCAATCCCTCCGGAAGCTCGACCGGACCGCGGAGGAAGTCGGGGTCGAACCACGCGAGATAGAACCAGAACTGGATCCGGCGCTTCTCGTCTCCTGTGTAGTTCCCGCCCTTCTCCCGGAGCGCGAGATACTCGGGGAAACGCTGGATCGCGACGTCCGAGAACCCGAAACAGTTCCACGCGTTCTTGAAGAGAAAACCGTCCTCGCGCTCCCCGAACTCCTCGACGGGGGTGAGGGCGAGATCGATCCACGGATCGGTCTTCCCGCGCCACGCGGCGAGAAACGCGTCCGCGTCGATTCGGTTCGCGATCGGATCGACGTACGGACCGAGCCGCTCGACGTAGTAGCTCTGAAGCTGGAATAGAAGAACCGAGGTCAGGTTCACGTTGAAGTGAACGTTCGGGTACTGCTCCAGGATCGCCGCCATGTCGTAGTAGTCCTTGGTTCCGTGCGCGCGGACCCACGGCCCCTGAAGCTCGTCCTTCGCCGGGTCGAGATAGAGCGGCTGGTGCTGGTGCCAGATGATGTTGAGATAGAGGGTCCCCTTGTCGCTCGGGTAGTCGTCGCCGATCCGGATCTCGCGGTCTTCCTCGTTGAAGGAGATCGAGCCGTCCGACCGGACGACGAGAAGCGAATTGAAGCCGCCGAAGTTGTCGTCCACCTTGGTCGGGTTCTCGGGGTCCTCTTTCCAGTTGCTCCCGTCGATCACGAACTTGTAGCGATAGACGCCGGGCGAGAGGGGGACGACGACGCTCCACACGTCCCCTTCGCGCTGCATCGGCGTCGCGGTCGTCGACCACGCGTTCATCTCGCCGGCGAGGTTCACGCGCGAGGCGCCCGGGGCGCGGAACGTGAAGCGAATGCCGTCCTCGACCGGCTGCGGCTCCGCAGCCGCCGCGGCGAACAGCCCGAAGAGCGCGGCGAGCACGGTCGCGCATCTCATCATCGTCTTCATCTCGATTTCCTCCTCCAGAAGTTCGTCCGCCGCCGTGCGACGAAACGCATCGCTTCATTGTAGCTCCGTCGGGCTCCGGCGGACCACGCTTCCCTGTGGCGGGAGGGAGCGCGGCTTCCCCGGCAAGTCGGAGGCGATCTTGGCGCGCGAAAAAAAATCATTTCCTCTTGCACCGCGCGGGACCGATCGGTAGGATTCCTCTCGTCGACGATCCGCGGAGCGACGAGCGGGTCGTTCGGATTCGATCCGGGGTGGTTGTTCGGGGTGGTTGCCGGGCTGGTGGAATCGGGGCGCCTTCGGGTTCCCTCTTCACCCAGCGGGCGTAGCCCGGGCCACCCCGTTTTCATTGGGGGCGCCGCGCGGCGCCTCTCCGCCTCTTTTCCCGTTTTCCGTTCGCCCGATCCGCGATAGGATGAAAGGACCGAGGCGACGGATTTCGATTCGCGGGGGGACGCCCCGCCGGGAGCGAGCATGAAGACGAAGGATTACATCGAGCTGGAAGACCGATACGGCGCCCACAACTATCATCCGCTCGACGTGGTCGTCGAGAGGGCCGAAGGAGTCTGGGTCTACGACGTCGAGGGGAAGAAGTATCTCGACTGTCTCGCCGCGTACTCTGCGGTGAATCAGGGGCATTGCCATCCGCGAATTCTCGGCGTCCTTCGCGAGCAGGCGGCGCGCGTCACGCTCACCTCGCGCGCGTTTCGGAACAACCGGCTCGGGCTTCTCTACAGGGATCTCGTCGAGATGACCGGGATGGAGAAAGTCCTCCCGATGAACAGCGGCGCCGAGGCGGTGGAGACCGCGATCAAGGCGGCGCGGAAGTGGGGCTACACGGTCAAGGGAATCCCCGAAGGGAAGGCGGAGATCGTCGTCTGCGAGAACAACTTTCATGGGCGCACGACGACTCTTGTCGGTTTCTCGAGCGAAGAGCAATACAAGAAGGGTTTCGGACCGTTCACGCCCGGCTTCACGATGATCCCCTACGGCGACGCGAAGGCGCTTCGCCGGGCGATCACGCCGCACACATGCGCGTTCCTCGTCGAGCCGATTCAAGGCGAGGCGGGGATCATCATCCCGCCCGATGGATATCTCCGCGAGGCGGCGGCGATCTGCCGGGATGCGAAGGCTCTCCTCATCCTCGACGAGATTCAGTCGGGGCTCGGACGGACCGGGAAGCTCTTCGCGTACGAGTGGGAAGGGATCCGGCCGGACGGGGTGATCATCGGCAAGGCCCTCTCCGGCGGGTTCTACCCGGTGTCGGCGTTTCTCTCGAGCCGTGAAGTGATGGACGTGTTCCATCCCGGCGATCACGGGAGCACGTTCGGCGGGAACCCGCTCGCATGCGCGATCGCGCGCGAGGCGCTCGCCGTCCTCCGCGACGAGCGTCTCGTCGAGAACGCCGCGGCGCTGGGTCCCTACTTCATCGAAAGACTCCGCTCGATCCGCTCCGACCGCCTGAAGGAGGTCCGCGGCCGCGGCCTCTGGATCGGCGTCGAGCTCGACCGCCCGGCGCGCCCTGATTGTGAAGCCCTAAAGGAAAAGGGGATGCTCTGCAAGGAGACGCACGCCCACACGATTCGGATCGCCCCGCCTCTCGTCATCAAGAAGGAAGAAGTCGATTGGGCGTTCGAGCAGGTGAGGTCGGTGCTCGAAGCGCCTGCGCTCGCGAGGGCGTAGGACGAGATTGCCGCGCGTCTCTCGCGCTATCGGAAGACGATCGGGTTGGAGAAGAGAAGCGGGATCTCTTCGCCCTCTCTCTCGGCTGCCGCGAGGTACACCTCGAGGCGCACGAAGCAGGGCCGGTCGAGCGCGATCCGGTTCTCTTGCGATGGATCGATTTCGGTCCGGTCGCGAAGGTAGGCGACCTCGTCTTCGCTCTCGTCGATTAGCCCCTGCACGAGACGCACCTTGGCTCCCGCGGGGAACGGATCGAGCCGCACGCGGAGAGGAAGCGTTCCCCCCGGGAGCGCCGCGCGGTCTCCGCATCGATACGGCCCGACACGGAAATCGAACGCGCCGTCCCACCGGCTGATGTCGCCGAACGACATCCGTCCCGCCCGCATGCCGCGGAGGAGCGATTCGGCCGAGTTGTCTTCCGCCCAAATCCACGTGACGAACCAGTTGGGGGACTCCGTTCCGAACCAGATATCTCCGTGGGAGTCGGACGTTCCGTCCCCGTATAGGAACAGCCCGCGTGCCGTGAGCCGGTCCCACAGCGCGAGATGATCGCGAAGACTCCGCCCGCCTCGCGCCGAGTATCCGACCTCGATGATGTCGGCGCCGTACGCGCCGGCCGAGAGGATCTTCTCCGCGCGATCGCGGATCGCGAGGCGCGCTTTCTCTTCGTCATCCCGGGCGAGGCGGGGCGCCACGCCGAAAGGATGGTTGAGAGAAACCGCGCCTCCTTTCTCGTGAACCTCCGCGACCCATGCGTGCACCGGTCGCCCGCGGTTCCATCGGTTGAAGAGGGACGGAGCGAGAGCGGAGTCGGGATAGAACGCGTTCAGATGCGGTTCGACCCACGAGTACTCGGCACCGACGTGCGCGACGACGCCGTACTCCCGCTCGTACTTGTCGGCGAGGCGCCGCTCGCCCGCGAGGAAGGACGCCGGATCGTGCACCGGATTCCAGAGAAGGAGGGAGCGGACGCCGAGCGCGGCGGAAGCGCCGTTCCACGCTTGCACGCCCCATTCAATCTCGCGAAGCGAGGCGTCTTCGCCGTCCTGGAGAAGACGAGCGGCGGCCGTCAGATCGAAGGAGAGATCGGCATCGCCCTCCGTCCAGGGAAGAGACACGAGCACGGTGGACGGATCGAGAAGCTGCGATTCGGTTTCGACGGCGCCGGGCGCGAGGTGGTAACGAATCTCATACGAGACCGGCGCGCCGTAGTTGCGCCAAGAGAGAAGGAAGCGGAAGAAGACGCGCGCCGAAGGATCGACGCGCGGCGTCGAGATCTTTGTCTTTGCCAAGAGTCCGTTCAGGAGAGGACGCGCGAACGTCATGCGCCGAATCATCCCGCGCTCCCCCTCGGGCCGATAGGCGAAACGGGCCGTGTCCTCGCTTCCGGCCTCCGAGGCGACCTCCATGACCGCGTACCCTTCTCTCAGGCTCGCGGCCGCCTTTCCACCGCTCACGGACGCCGCCAACCCGGCGAGATCTTTGCGTCGCCGACTTTGATTCTGCGGGGAGGTCAAGCGGACCGAGAGATCGGACGAGTCAATCTCGGCTCGCGAAAGATCGATGGTCAGGGTGTCGTACATCTCGAAGATTTCGACATGATCCGTCCACCAGAGAACATCCAGGCCCGACTCCTTCGCGTACCACGTGTGCCATTGCATCGAAGCGGGGCGCACGGCTCCGTTGTGGTTGGAGAGCCCGTGGATGTGCATTTGGACGGAGAAGGGCCTCTCCTCCGCCGCGAGGGCCGCCGGTAGAGAAAGGAAGAGAAGAATAAAGAGGGGGCCGAACCGGGCGGCGGCGGAACGTCGGAAGATCATCGCGCGTCTCCTTTTCTGGTGAAGCGCTGGGAGGGAGGATAGGGCGTTTCCTCGCCGCACGCGAGAGGTTCTTTGCTATCATCCTCGCTCGCGGGGCGGTCCGGGCTTGCCGAAACGCGGGGCGCCCGGTCGTTCGCCCCCGAGGGGCAGGAGACGCCCCTCGCCGGCGATATCCTCGCGTCGACTCGTCCGACGGTGTCGGGAAAGGACGCTCCTCATGGCGGCAAGCGGCATTCGGATCTTCATAACCGGCGGGACGTTCGACAAGGAGTATAACAAGATCACGGGCGAGCTCTACTTCAAGGACTCGCACGTGCCCAGCGTTCTCGATCTCGGGCGCTGCCGCCTCGAGATCAACGTGCGCACGCTGATGATGATCGACAGCCGGTCGATGACCGACGAGGACCGCGCGGTCATCGCGAAGAACTGCCGCGCGGCCGAGGAGGAAAGGATCGTCGTCACGCACGGAACCGACACGATGGTGGAGACCGCGAAGCTCCTCGCGCGGGAGGTGCAAGGAAAGACGATCGTCCTCACGGGAGCGATGACTCCCTACACGTTCGGAAGCTCCGACGGCCTTTTCAACATGGGGAGCGCGCTCGCCTTCGCTCAGACTCTTCCGCACGGCGTCTACATCGCCATGAACGGCCGCTCGTTCGATTGGCAAACCGTGCGCAAGAACCGCAAGACCGGCGACTTCGAGGAGATCGAGGGGTAGCGCGCCGCGCGCGCGGGGCGATGACCACGCGCTGCGAACGGGCGATTTCAGCCTGGATGATCCTCAATCTGCCAGAAACACCGCTCGTGTTTTCTGTTCCGGGGCTTACGCGCAAGGGAGTGCTGGCCCGGACAGTCCTCGCGCACCCTGCCCTCGACAAGGGGCCGGGTCGGCAGAGCCCGGCGCGCTCGGGAACTCGCCGGTTCACCCCAATACCCCGTGCCCCGGCGGCCCTGCAAGGAGCACACTTCTGACGCATTGACGCTAGCCTCCCCGGTCTGCCTAACGGGCGCCTCAGCGGCGGGGCGGGAAGGGGAGGGGGAATCGGATTGGATTCACCTCCGGCCCCCGCCCCGCCCGCTGCAGGCGCGAGTTAGAAAGAGGACGCAGCGATCGCGACCACCGTCCGCCTAGCGCCTTGCTCGGAGCACTTCGAGCACGAGGTTCTCTTCGGGGACCTGCGTCCCACCACCGGCGTTAGGCG
>VGIW01000053.1 GCA_016867715.1 Candidatus Eisenbacteria bacterium
ATCTGGTGCGAGGGGCGCTTCCCCCCTCCGAGGACGAACTCCTTCTCTTCCCGAGCGAGCGCGAGACATCCGCCCCGGACGACGAGATCTCGATAGCGGACGACGCGCGGCTTTACTTCATAGGTGAAGTTCGCGTCGTTCGGGCAGACCGGCACGCATTTGTCGCAGTTCACGCAGTCGAAGAGGGATAGGCGCGAGGCGATCTTCCGCGGAGGGGTGCGGTTCGCGGCGGCGGCATACCGCGCATCCCGTCTCGCCCGATCCGCCGCCTTTCGGTGGTTCCGTAGGGAAGCCTCGCGGACCGCGTGCGCATCCGCCTTCTCCGCGGAGGCGGAGGGGGCATCCGTTCGGAGGATGAGCTCGTCGATCGTCCGCGCGCTCGTCTCTTCCATTCTTCGCGCGAGCGCCCGGTGATACGCGCGGAAACGCCCGTACCCGCCCGGCTGAAGAAGATCCGTGCAAACCGTCACCGGAACGAACCCGGACGCGACCGCGTCCGGATAGTTCCTCGCGTCGACGCCCGCGGAGAAAGAGATCGGAAGATCCGCCCCGACCTCCTCGCGGACGCGCGCCGAGAGCTCCATCGCGAGCACGTGGAGCGGAGGGCCGGAGAGGTACATCCGCTCGTCCCGAAAGAACGACTTGTGATTCTCGACGACGAGCGTGTTCGTGAACTTCGCGCCGACGCTCTTCCCGAGCTTCTCCCCCGCCGCGCGGAGGGAGCGGAGAAGATCGACCCCCTCGGCGAAGGATGGATCGCTCGTGAACGCGTCGCGCGGCGGGCGAAGCTCGTCGTATCCGAGCTCACCGCGGAGGATCGCCTCGACCTCCTCGTATCCGAGAAGGGTCGGGTTCATCTTCACCACCACGTGAAAGTCGTGCGCATCCATGAGGTGGCAAGCGATCGACTCGATCTCGCACGGCGGACAGCCGTGAAACGTGGAGATCGTGACGCACTCTCCGATGCGCGCCGGGACCGGAGCCTCCGCGAGGCGACGCCATCGGTCCGGGAGCCCCGCGCGAAGCTCCCGCCGCTCCGCATCGATCGCGCGCGAGGCATCCCGCATCGTCTCGAGGAAGCGGCTCATCTTGGCCGAGCGCACCCCCGCGAGATCGTATCCGACGCTGATGTCGAAGAGCACGTCGCGCTCGGCCTCGCCGCACCCCTCGGGAATCCCCGCCTCGCCGAGCGCGGCGAGAAGGAGGCGCGCCTTGACGTACTCGCGCGCCGATTCTTGAAGCGAAAGCTCCTGCGACCACTCGACGTTGAAGCCGACCGTCTCCATGTCGATGCACGGCCGCGGGATCGCGAGACGGTCGAGAACCTGCACGGTCTTCAGCTCGAGAATGCGCCCCCCGGCGAGATACGAGAGAACGATGTTCTCCGCGAGCTGTGTGTGCGGCCCGGCGGCCGGTCCGAGCGGGGTCGAGGCCCTCTCTCCGTGCGAACGGACCGAACCATCGAACCCGGGCATCCCGCGGTAGAACTTCTCCTCCGGGAGATCGAAGATCGCCCCTTCGCGCTCCTTCTGGAGGAGCGCGCGCCGGAGAAGAAGCGCCGCGGAAAGCGGCCGGAGAACGCTCATCGTCACCTCTCGCGGCGCCGGCGTTCCGCCGCGCGGCCGGCGCTCGCGCCCCTCACGCTACCACACCCGCGCGCCGCCCGGAAGGACGCCCCGCGCGACGATTCGGAACCGTGTGTATAATCCGCCTCGGAGGAGCGATCGACTTGAGACACTTCGTGCGCCCAAGGATGTTCCTCGCGTGCCTCCTCGCCGCCGCGGCCGCCGAGGGATCTCTTCCCTACGGGACGAACCGAATCACCCCCGCGAACCTCTACACGCTCCAGCAAAAGATCCAATGGGACGGCCCGCGCGAGATCCAAGCCCTTCGGACCGAACACTTCGACATCTACATGGGAAAGGAGGAAGAGGCGATCGCCTCCCGCATCGCGAGCATCGCCGAGGAGTGGGTTCCGCGGCTCGAGGAGCGGATGGGGGTTCGCTTCGATTCGCTCGTCGAGAAGGGGGAGCGGATCCCGCTCATCGGCTACACGTCGGAGACGCGCTTTCTCGCGACGAACACGGCTCCCGGCTTCGTCGGAGAGGGGGTGCAGGGCTTCTTCGATCTCGTCCGCGGGCGGATCGTTCTCCCCTTCACCGGTTCGAACGAACGGCTCGAGCACGTGATCCGGCACGAGATGGTCCACTCCTTCACGCTCCCCCTCCTCGAAGCCTCCTGGAAGCGCTACCAGAAGGACCGCGACCGCGTGCGCGAGCGGCAAGTGAAATGGGGAGAGCTCGTGTATGTCGCGCGGCGCTTCACGCATCAAGCGCCGCGGGAAGCATTCCCGCGCTTCGTCCGGGGGCGGCTCGCGCCGGTCGAGGACGAGGTCGCCCTTCCGCCTCCGGTCTTCGGATCCGGAACGCTTCACCCGCAAATCGTTTTCGGATACGCCGAGGGCTCCTCGCGCGACCCGAGGATCCGCGTCTCGCTTCGCCTCGCGAATCCGGCGGAGGCGGCGTTTCTCGCCTCTCTCCGCGGCGCGGAGATCGACTCGCTCGCGGCGACGCTCGGCCCGGGCGCGCGCTCGGTCCTCCGAGTCCTCTCCCGCCCCTACCCCTGGACGGTCGAGGCGGAGGAAGAGATCCTTTTCGACGAACCGGTCCCCTCCGCCGGCGCGCGCCGGCACCTCGAGCGGTTTCTCGGCGCCGTTCCCCGGGAGACGACGGATCGCGCGGAGAGCCCTCCGCTTCGCATGCTCCAGGCGGACCTTCTGGTTCTCGACTCGGTCGATCCGGCCGCGTTCCGAGAGGCGTGGGAGGCGATCGCTCCCCTCTATCGCGCCCTCGCGCGCACCCGCTACGACGGGCCGGTCCTCCCCGAGCACCGAAGCCCCTCGTCCGCGCGATTCGACGAAGCGGAGCGCGCGCTCTTCCGCTACGTCCCCCCCGATCTCCGCCCCCGGCTCTTCTCCCTCGGCATCCTCGAAGGGGTCGCCGAGTACTACGCGGCGGAGTGGAGCGACCTCAACGATCTCGTGCTTCGCGATCTCGTCCACGAGGGGAGGCTCGTTCCGTTCCAGCATCTCGGGCCGCAGCACGGGTATCTCGTCTACGTGGAGGGGCTCTCCTTCTTCCGCTATCTTTCCGAGAGGTTCGGCGAGGAGACGATCGGTCTTCTCCTGGAAAGCCTCTACCGCGGACGCCGCGAGACCGACGTGTTCGAGGCGGTGTACGGAGAAGCGCTTGACACATTAAGCATGAAATGGGAGATCTCGCTTCGCCGGAGCATCCTCTCGCAGTTCACGGACCAGACGGACATCCGCGAGCACGCAGCGCCCCTCGAGAGCGGAAGCTTCGCGGGCCCGCCGCGCGCCGACGGCGGGCGCGTCCTCTTCGCCTCGTTCCGGCGAGGGCGGGCCGAGATCCGCGCGTGGGAGAACGGGAAGTACTCCGGGATCGCAAAGGACCGCCTCCCCGGATTCGAGTCGCTCCATCTCGGCGACCCGAACCTCGACATCCGCGGGGACCGGGCCGTCTTCGTCGCCCTCTCGAAGGGGAGGGACGAGGTGGTCGCGGTCCGGCTCCCGGGGAACGAGGTCGTCGCAAGAAGACGATTCGATCCGCTCCTCACGATCGAGTCGCTCACGCTCTCGCCCGACGGAAAGGAAGTCGTGGTCGCCGCGCTTCACGAAAGCGGGCGCGGGGATCTCTTTCGCTTCGCTCTCGAAGGAGGTCCGCTCGAACGGCTCACGGACGATCTCGCCCACGAGACCGATCTCGAATGGGGCGAGGAGGGGATCCTCTTCGCCGCGGATCGCGAGACGCCCGGGCGCTACGACCTTCATTGGATCGACCCCGAAGGAAACGAACGCCGAATTCTTCGTCTCCCGACGTCGATCGGGAACCCGCGTTGGCTGGACAAGGATCGGATCCTCTATCTTGCGCGCGAGGGAAATCGCCCGAGGAACGTCTTTCTCTTCCATCGCCGAGACGGAACGACGGCGCTCGTGACGCGGGATGCGGTCGGCATCTCCGCCTTCGATCACGACGGCGATACGCTTTACCTGCGAACCAACCGGAGGCTCCGCTTCCAGATCTGGAAGACGCCCCTCTCCCCGCTTCTCGACTCCGCCGGCGCGCCGGTGGCGGTCGCGGGGGCGGCGGCGCCGGTCCCGTGGACGCCTCCCGAGCCGGCGCCGCACGAGAAGGGGCCCTACAAGAGGAAGTACGGACCGGACCTCTTCTTTCTCACGGGGAACGCTTTCTACTCCCAGACCCTCCTCGGCCTCTCCGACATCCTCGGGGACCGGAAGATCGCGCTCTACCTCGGTTCGAACGCGGACCGGTCGGACGATCTCCTCAAGTACCTCTCCGGCGGCGCGACGGTCCACTTCCTCGAAGGACGCGTCGACTACCGGCTCGGCGCGTTCCACTTCGCGGACGAGTACCTGACCGACCAGCGCGGGTTCTTTTTCCGGCGCGAGACCGGTGTGCTCGGCGGGATCACGGTCCCCTTCGACCGCTTTCGATCGATCGGCCTCAACGTTCTCATCAAGAACGTCCGCGAGGAAACGCTCGGCTCCGACGCGAAGAACGACTTCGGCGAGGTGACGGTGCAGGGGATTCTCGGGTACGACACCGCGGTCCCCGACCGGTTCGGCTACGGGTTCGGGAGCGGCGTTCTCTCGAGCCTCCTCTTCTCGACGGATTTCCGTTTGAGCCCCGAGTCGAGCATCGGGAGCAACACGGTTCTCGGCGATCTCCGCGTGTACGTTCCGTTCGGCTGGGATGTCGTGTGGGCGAACCGCCTCTCCGGCGGGTTCTCGTCGGGCGAGTTCCCGCAGCAGATCCTGATCGGGGGATCGCTCACGCTCCGGGGCTACGACTTCCTTTCCCTCCGCGGGGAGCGCTACTTGCTCGCGAACGAAGAGGTGCGTTTCCCCCTTCCCGTGCGTCTTCTCGTCGGCGATCTCGCGGTCGTCTCGCGCCTCCAGGGAGCGCTCTTCGTCGACGCGGGGGACGCGTGGTTCGAGGGACATTCCCCCGTCTTCCGCGGCTCGACCGGCTTCGGCCTTCGGAACGGAATCGGCGGCGCCGTTCTCCGGTGGGACCTCGCCAAGAAGTTCGAGCGGCGCCGCTTCCTTGAAGGATGGGAAACCGATTTCTTCATCGGTTGGAATTTTTGACCTGGATGATGCAGGCGTCCTCTACTGCGGACGCGGAGCGCGGCCTCGCGACGAAAACGAGCGCGCAATCCAAATCGGGGAGTCGAAAGCTGCAGACGGCAAGTGATCAAACGGGGACCGGGTTCCCCGCGTCGTCGACGGCGACGAAGACGACATCCGCCTCGGTCACGCGGACGATCTCCTCGGGATCTCCCTCGCGCTGCGCCTCGACGACGACTCGCGTCGCGATCGACGTGCGGCCCACCTTCGTCACATCGGCGTAGAAGGAGATGAGATCGCCGACGTAGACCGGCTTCTTGAAGACGACCTCGTGCATCGAGACGGTGACCACCTTCCGGCGCGTCACGCGCTTGGCGGCGACCGCTCCCGCCTGGTCGATGTACGAGAGGATGATCCCGCCGAAGATCGTTCCGTGCGGGTTCGTGTCCCGCGGGAGAAGGGTGATCCGGATCGCGGGGTCGCGGGGCGATTCCTTTCGGCTCATGCGCATCTCCCCCAAGATTTCTCTTCCGGACGCGCAGTCTAGCGAAAAACCGCTCGCGCGGAAAGAGGAAGGTCGGGTACGTTCTCAAGGCGGCGGGGGGCGCGCTTCGGTGGAGCCGGAGCTCTCTCCTGCCGATTCTCATAGGAAGGAAGACGTCCGCCCGGAGGATCGATCTCATGAAACGGTTTCTTGTCGCGCTCGCCGCCGCGTCCCTCGCGGCGGCTTCTCCCTCGCAGGCCGCGAGCCCGAAACTCGAAAGCGCGCTCGCGCGGCTCGCCGTGAGCCGAACGGAAGGCCCGGCGAAGGCGCGGGCCTTTGCCGAGGAGAGCCTCCTCCCGCTTGAAGGAGACTCCGCGCTCGTCACGATCCGCCCGACTTGGGGAGCGCGCACGGATGCGATCGACTTCCACGCGCTCGCCGCGACCGGGACGCGCGTCCTCGCCCGCTCGCGGAGCTTCATCCGCGCGCTCGTCCCGATCGGCGCCCTCGGGGCCGCCGCGGAGTGCCCCGGCGTCGCCTTCATCGAGAGACCGATCGCCGGGCATCCGCTCATCGTGAGCCAGGGGGTCTCCCTCACCGGAGCGGATGTCCTCCAGTCGCTCGGGTACGACGGTTCCGGGACGCGGGTGGCGGTGCTCGACAACGGTTTCATCGGGTGGATGAACGCGGTGAACCAGGGCGAGCTTCCCGCATCGGTCGCGTCCCGCACGTTCGACTTCAGCGGCACCGGCTTCGCGACCGAGACCGAGCACGGCACCGCGGTCGCCGAGGCGGTCCACGACATGGCGCCGGGAGCCGAGCTCACCCTCATGAAGATCGGGGACGCGGCGAGCCTCGAGATCGCGCTCGACACGTGCATCGCGCGGGGGATCGACGTCGTCAACCACTCGGTCGGCTGGTTCGGGCAGCCGGGGGACGGAAGCGGCGCGATCTCTGCGGTGGCGGACACGGCGGCAAGCCGCGGCATCTTGTGGGTGAACGCGGCCGGGAACCACGCCTGGGGGCACAACGAGGGGATCTTCACCGACACGGACGCCGACGGTTGGCACGAGTTCGCGCCGGGGAGCGAGGAGATCCTCATCAGCATCGCCAACCCCGCCGAGACGGTCCGCATTCACCTCACATGGAACGCCTGGCCGACGACGAACGAGGACTACGACCTCTACCTCACGAACCAGATGGGGATGACGCTCGCCTCCTCGACGAACTCCCAAGCGCTTCACGCGCAGGAGCCGCGCGAGTTCATCGGCTTCACGGGCGCCTCCGGCACGCTGAAGATCAAGATCAAGAAGGTCTCGACGACGACCCAACACTCGTTCGATCTCTTCGTGATGGATCAGGATCTCCAAACGCACCGCGTGACCGCGGGGAGCCTCCTCGCCCCAGCCGACGCCCGGGGAGCCGTCGCGGTCGGCGCGATCAACCGGAACTCGTGGGCGGCCGGCCCGCAGGAATATTTTAGTTCGCAAGGACCGACGAACGACGGCCGCGTGAAGCCGGATCTCTGCGGCCCGGACAACTGCAACAGCTACACGTACGGCGCCTGGCACGGCACCTCGCTCGCCTCGCCGCACGTCGCGGGAGCGGCTGCGCTTCTCTTCTCCGCGTATCCCACGTGGAACGCCGACAGCGTGCGCGCGGAGCTCCTCGCGGGAGCGATCGATCTGGGTCCCGCGGGCCCCGATTCGGTCTACGGGCACGGGAAGCTCGCGCTCTCCCCACCGCCGCCGAGCCCGCCCGCCCCCTTCACGGCGACCGCCTGGAACGGCGAGGTCGTTCTCTCCTGGACGAACCCTTCGAACGTCAACTTTCAGTCGACGACGATCCGCTTCTCCACGGCCGGCTATCCGCTCTCCCCGGCGGGGGGTTCTCCCCTCGGCGTCTTCGCCGGGCCACCGGGGTCCGATTCATCCTTCACGCACGCGCCGCTCGCGAACGGCACGACCTACTGGTACAGCGCGTTCGCGTACGACGGCTCCTCCTACTCGATTGCCGCCGAGGCGCACGCGACGCCTTCCGGGCCGGACGCCCCGGGCGCCCCCTCGCTCGCGGCGATCAAGGGGGACGGAGAGGTCCTTCTCGAGTGGACGGCCCCGTCCGATCCAGACCTCGAGGGGATTCGGATCGAGTACGGGACCGCGCCCCTTTCCGGAACCGTCGGGGCCGGTCTTCCGCTTCCGAGCGGGCTCTTTCGGAGCGCGGCCCCCTCGGCGACCGGAAGGGACACCCTCTCCGGCGCGACGAACGGCACGACCTACTACTTCAACGCGTTCGCGTACGACTCCACCGGGCACTACTCGGTTGCGGCAGAGGCGTCCGCGACCCCCGCCGACACGATTCCTCCGGTCCCGCCCCTTGCGTTCGCGGCGGAAGGAGGGGACAACCTCGTCCTTCTTCGCTGGACGAACTCCCCCGCCCCGGACGTCGCGGGGATCGAGATCCGCTTCTCGACCCTCTCTCCCCCCGCGACCCCTCAGGACGGCGACACGATGATGACCGGATGGGCGGGCCGCCTCCCGGGTGCCCCGAGCCAACCGGATAGCTTCATGCATGTCGGGCTTCTCTCGGGGTTGACCTATTACTACTCGGCCTTCGCGTTCGACGACGCGTTCCTCTACTCAAGCCGCCTCGTCGATTCCGCGACGACGAACCCCGCGAGCGCGGTCGATACGATCCCGCCCGGGATGCCGATCGCGTTCACCGCCTATCCGGGAGACCGAGAGATCCGGCTCGAGTGGACGAACCCGGTGGCGGCCGACTTCGCCGCGCTCCGGATCCGTTACTCGACGAGCGCGCATCCGGCGACGCCGGCGGAAGGGAACCCGATCGAGAACGGCGCGGGAGGCGTCTTCCCCGGAGAGCCCGCCTCGGATAGTTTTTTCATCCATCAAGGGTTGACGAACGGAACGATGTACTTCTATTCGGCGTTCGCCTTCGACGACTCGGGAAACCACTCGCCGGCGGCGGTGCTCCAAGCGACGCCGGCCGACACGACCGCCCCGGGGCCGATCCTCGCGTTCAGCGCCACGCCGGGGGAAGGGTCGATCCTTCTCGCGTGGACGAACCCCTCGGACGCCGACTTCGCCCATGCGGTGATCCGCTTCGACACGACCGCGTATCCCGCCACGCCGGCGGCCGGTCTTCCGGTTCCCGAAATCGGGACCGGCGTTTTCCCGGGCGCTCCCGGCGCACATCGGTCCTTCACGCACGCCAAGCGGATCGGCGGGGTGACCTACTACTACTCCGCGTTCGCCTTCGACGCCGACTCGAACCGCGCCGCCGCGGCGACCGCGTCCGCCTCGCCGCTCGACACGACGCCGCCCGGACCCCTCGCGCTCTTCTCCGCGACCGCGGGGATCGACAACATCCTCGTCCGATGGACGAACCCGAACGATCCGGACTTCGCCGGGACGACGATTCGCTTCTCGCCGATCGCGTTTCCGAACAGCCCGTCCGCCGGTTTTCCCCTCCCGAACGGAGCGGACGGCTTCTTCCCCGCCGGGCCGGGCGAGCAGGATTCGTTCGTCCACATCGGGCTCGCGAACGGGATCACCTACCGCTACGCCGCCTTCCCCTCCGACCGGAAGGGGAACTTCGGGCCCCGCGCGCAGGCGGCGGCGACGCTCGTCGACACGATCGCGCCGCCTCCCCCGCCCACCTTCGCCGCGGGCTACGCGGACGGCGCGATCGTCCTCCGTTGGACGCACGCGAGCGGCTCGGACTTCGCCGGAACGTACATCGTCTTCTCGACCGACCAGGTCCCGCTCGACCGAAGGGACGGAACGCCGGTCCCCTCGACGCACGGAGGCTACTTCCCCGGTGCGGAGGCGACCGCCGATTCCTTCACACACGAAGGTCTTGTCGAGGGGACAGCCTATTACTACGCCGCGTATAGCTACGACGCGGTCCCGAACTTCTCGACGCCCGCGGTCGATTCGGCGGCAACGCCCGCGGACACGATCGCGCCCGAGCTCGTCCTCGGGATCCTCCCGAACCCTTATCTTCTCTATTATTTGGATCTCTATCTTCTCGCCTCGGAGCCGCTCGATCCGGAATCGGTCTTCGTCGAGGCGGACGGAGCGCTGATCCCGATGACGCGAACCGATCCGATCGAGGAGGTCTGGCTCGGAAAGGCGCGGCTCGCCGGCGCGGGGAGCGCGTCGATTCTGGCCGCCGCGACGGATCGCGCCGGGAACCGGGCGGAGGTTTCGGGGAGCGTCTCGTACGCGCCCGCCCCGGCGGACCGGCCGCTCGCCCTCGCGAGCCCGGACGGTGCGGTCGTGCTCCGCGTCGATGCGGGGGCGGCCGGAGGGGCGCGCGCCTTCTCGATCGTTCCGACCGCCTGGAACGCGGGTCTCTCCGAAGTCGGACCGGCGAAGACGGCCCGTCCCGCCGTCCTCGCTGATGAGGGCGCCTACGCGATCCAATCGATCGGCGCCTGGCCCCGAGCCGGAGCGTCCCTCGAGTGTCTTCTCGATCCGAGCGAGTGGGCCGGCGTTCCCTTGGAGGAGATCGCGCTCGAGCACGCCACCCTGGGGACGATCCCCCTCGTCGTGGACAAGGAGCGCTTCACGGCCGGCGGTCCCCTCGCGAGTCCCGGCATCGTTCGGCTCACGCGGGACCGGAGCGGGCCGAGCCGTCCCCCGGCCCCCTCGCTCCTCATCCTCGAACCGAACGCGCCAAACCCGTTCAACCCGGAGACGACGATCCGCTTCACGGTCGGCGCGAAGGGCCCCGCGCGCGTCACGATCCACACCGTGTCGGGAAGGCTCGTCCGAACCCTCTTCGACGGCGAGGCGCTCCCCGGAGCGCGCGAGGTCCTCTGGGATGGCCGGGACGACGCGGGGCTCCCCGCGGGGAGCGGCGCGTATCTCTATCGAGTCGAAACCGACCGCGCCTCCGACGCGCGGCTCATGATCCTTCTTCGATGACGCTGAGGAGAGCATCGACATGAACACGCGGATGACCTCGACGGGGGCGACCACCCTTCTCCTCCTCTCCTTCGGAACGCTTCTCGTTGGGTGCGGCGGGGGTGACGGCTCGGGACCGGCGACCGAAGACCCGGCGGCCCTCACGAGCTCCGGATGGGAAGCCTTCGCGAGGGGCGCTTGGTCGGAGGCCGCCTCGTTCTTCCGCGCGGCGATCGGGGCCGACTCGCTCTTCGGAGACGCGCACAACGGCCTCGGTTGGACGCACGCGCGCGCGGACTCGTTGGACGCCGCGGCCGACGCCTTTGGGACTTCGATCCGAGTCGGGTTCTCCTCGGCCGATCCCTACGCCGGGACCGCGGTCGTCCTCAGGGACCGCACGCCTCCGGACTACGCGGGAGCGATCACGGCCGCCCGCGCGGCCCTCGCTCGCGATCGCGCGTACCGGTTCGCGCACGACCCCTCGTTCGACTGGAACGACCTGCGCGTGATCCTCGCCCAGTGCTTCTTCGCGCGCGCCGAGTACGGGAACGCGAACGCCGAGGTCGACACGCTCGGCGGAACCCCCGCGAATCCCGAATCCCCCTCGTTCCTCGAGGATCTTCTTGCCGAGATCGAGCGTCTCTCGATGGAGAACACCCCCTGATCGCCCCTGGCCGGAACTGCGATTTCGCTTGACAGGCTCCGCCTCGGCGACTAGACTCTCCCCCTGAGTCGGAAAGCCGGTCGGCCGGCAAGGAGACAAAACAGCTAACTCGCTCTAAATCAACAAGATCGACGGTCACCCCTCATCGCCTTGAGAAAACCAACCCGACCGGTTGGTTTTGCGGCATTCGGATCTCGTGGACATGGACGGACGAAGAAAGCGAAAACGAAGCCTGTTGTTTGGATCCGCCCGCGCCCTCCTGGCGATCCTCGCGCTCGGGATCATCGCCTGGGGGGACGTGCCCGATCCCGAGAACCCGGGGGTTCCACCGAGGGTCGCCACGGGAGACCGGCCGGAGACGGGCGACTACCGGCATCAGAGACGCGCGGTAGCGCTTCTCCCCCCTCTCGAGGTGGTCGTCACCGCCTATTCCCCGACCGAATGCCAGACGGACAGCCTGCCGTTCGTCACCGCGACGAACACCCATCCCCGCCCCGGTGTGATCGCTCTCTCGCGCGACCTGATCCGCGCCTTCAACCCAACCGCTCCGTTCCGTTTCGGCGACCGGGTTCACCTCGCTGGGATCGGCGAGTTCATCGTGGAGGACACGATGCACGAGCGGTGGAACCGGCGGGCGGACATCTTTTTCGAATCGACGGACGACGCGATCCGCTGGGGGAAGAGAAGGCTCGCGATCACGCTCGTGGAGCCGGAGGGCGGCTCGAGCGGTTCCGTTCGTAGAGAAGCTTCAGCCCCTTCAGAGTAAGGAGAGGATCCGCGCGGTCGATCGCGCGTGAGCGCGGGGCGACGAGCGCGGCGAGACCTCCGGTCGCGATCGCGAGACCGCCCCCCATTTCGTCCCGGATCCGGGTGACCATCCCGTCGATCATCGCCACCGCTCCCCACAGAATACCCGAACGGACCGCCTCGTCCGTGCTCGTCCCGATCGCGCGCTCGGGGAAGACAAGCTCCGCGCGGGCGATCCGGGCGGTGCGGCGGGCGAGCGCGTCGGCTCCCGTTCGGATCCCCGGGGCGATCGCCCCGCCGAGGAAGACCCCGTCCTCGGTCACCGCGTTGAAGGTCGTCGCCGTCCCGAGATCGACGACGATCACCGCCCCCTTGGCCTCGGCGAAGCCCGCGACCGCGTCCGCGATCCGGTCGGGACCGAGCTCCTCCGGCCGTTCGTACCCGATGCGAACCCCGAGATCGATCGACGGGCCGACGACGAGCGGTTCCCCCTCGTGCAGGCGGGAAAGGGCGCCGACAAGATCCGCGAGATGCGCCGGGACGACCGTCGCCACGACCGATCCCTCGATCGGCTTTCCCGCGGCGCCGAGTGCGGCGAGCGCTTCGTCGAGAAGCCCACGGGCGCCTCCGCTCCCCGCGAACCGCTCGGTCCGCACGTTCCGAACCCCGACGATCGTCTCCCGGTCGAAGAGCGCGACCGCCGTCTCCGTGTTCCCCATGTCGATGGCGATGCGCGTGCTCACGGAACGCTCTCCTCGAACTGCTTCTTCCACTTGTAGGCGGTCGCCTTCGAGATGCCGGCGATGCGAGCGGCCTCCGGAAGATAGCACAGCCTTTTTCCCGTTCTTCACTCCGGGACTCACGTTCCGTCTAGCAGGCTGCGGAAAAATGTCCTATGAGAACGGGTTTTGTGTTCCTGAGCCCAGCCAACGGTCCTGAGAGGAGGCCTGCTGCTGTGCCCAAGTTCCTTTCCGGGCCCTTTTTCTCGGGCCTCGGGTCATGGGTGACCTTCGTTTCCGCTCCGTTCCCATCATCCTCCCGCGCCGGTCAAGTTCCGGATCCGGATCAGGTCGTACACAGCGACGGTGAAGACGAACATCCATCCGACCCGATCCCTCCCTCGGTGCCGGGTCTTCCGGATGAGCCCGACCGTCTTCATCCACCCGAAGATCTCCTCGATCCGCTTCCGAAGCCTCTGGCTGATCGCGTATCCCGAATGTCTCGTGGTCCGTCCATCGATCGCGCTCGAGCGGTTTCTTGTGTTCTGAGCCACATGGGGAACCGCGTTCAAGCGCCGCGCGTCCTCGACGAAGCCGGCGGTGTCGAAGTTCTTGTCGGCTCCCACCGTGATCGGCCGCGGTGTCTTCACCTCTTGGATCATCACGAGCGCTGCGGCTCGCTCCATCGACCCGTTCGCCTCCGTCACCATCGCGTTCACTGCGAGCCCATTCCGGTTCTCCATCAACAGGTGCCCGAGATACGCCAGCTTCGCCTCGCTCCCCCTCGTCTTCTTATAGAGACGGGCCTCCGGATCGGTCGTGGACGCATGCGTCGCGTTCGATCGCTTCTCCCCGTGGAAGTCGACCGTCGGATTCCCGGGATCGTCGTCGGAGCGATGCGGTTCGCCGCTCCTCTTCCGAAAGCTCTTCTGCCCCGCCCAGGCTTCGATCAACGTCCCGTCCACCGTGAAGTGCTCGTCCGAGAGAAGGCCCTCCGAGCGCGCCACCTTCACCACTTGCGCGAAGAACGCCTCGGCGATGTCCCCCCGCAAGAGGCGGTCGCGGTTCTTCGTAAACACCGTCGCGTCCCACACCGTATCGTCCATCGAAAGACCCACGAACCACCGGAACAAGAGGTTGTAGTCGAGCTGCTCCATGAGGAGCCGCTCGCTCCGAATCGTATAGAGAACCTGGATCAGCAAGGCCCGGAGAAGACGCTCGGGAGGGATCGACGGACGACCCGTGTCCGCGTAGAGCGTCGCGAACCGAGGCGAGAGACTCTTCAGCACCCGGTCCACCATCCGGCGCAAGGGACGCAACGGATGTTCCGCCGGAATCCGATCCTCCATCGACACGTAGCTCCACATCTCGTCCGGTCGCTGATCCGATCCACGCATCTCGCTTCCTCCATCGTGATGGGCCCGAGATGCACAATACAAAACGCTCGTTCTCGAGCAAGCGAAAACAGGAGTTTTTCAGCATCCTGCTAGAGCGTTCTACCCCGTCTACGGAGGCGCCTCGGCCGCACTCCCCACCCGGTCTCGCAGCCTCGAGCTCCAGTCATCGCGGCCGCTCCGATGCGAAAACCCTCACCACCTCCCCCGCCAGGATCTCGCGCGTCCCGTCGGGGAGAGCGAGAATGAGGCCGCCGGAGGGGCCGACGGCGAGGGCTGGGGCGGTGAGCGTGCGGCCGCCGCCGAGATCGAGCGTCACCGTGCGGCCGATGAGAGAGGAGCGCTCCTCGATCCGCGCGCGGAGAGGCTCGAAGCCTCCCTCGCGGAGAGCGTCGAGATCTTCCTCGAAGCGGTTCAGGATCGCCGCGAGGAGCGGGCCGCGAGGGAAGGCTCTTCCCGCGAGCGTGCGAAGCGAGGCCGCGTTCGGCGGAAGCTCCTCCTCGGTCTGGTTCACGTTGAGGCCGATCCCCACGATGAGCGCCCCTCGGTCCGACCGGAACTCCGAGAGGATGCCGCACACCTTCCGGTCGCCCACGACGAGATCGTTTGGCCATCGAATGTTGAGGTCCGGTCCTCCGGCGCCCTGGACCGCGTCCGCGACCGCGAGCGCCGCGACGAGGTTCGCGCGCGCCGCTTCCTCCGCCCCGCCGCTCGCCTCGACGAGAACCGAAAAGAGGAGCGCACGAAAGGGGGGTGCCTCCCACACCCGATCGAGCCTCCCCCTCCCCTTTCGCTGTTCCTCCGCAGCGATCACCGTCCCCGCCGGCGCGCTCCGAAACGCGTCGCTTCGAAGTAGATCGTTCGTCGAGTCGACCGACCGGAAGATGAGAAGACTCCGCCCGAGAACGCGCGTCGCGAGATGAGGAGCGACTTCCGTATCGATGAGCCGATCGCGCGCGCCCCGGCCCTCGCGCTTCGGGGTTCCGGTCACGATCCGCTCTCGATGAGGAACGACACGTTCGCCGCGGGAGCCGAGTGGGTGAGCGCCCCGATCGAGATCCCATCGACGCCGAGCGCGGCCGCGGCGCGCGCCTTCTCGATGTCGATCCCTCCCGAGATCTCGATGTAGGGCGGGCGCGTCTCCCGCCGAATCCTCGCGACCGCCGCGCGCGTCGCTTTCTCGTCGAAGTTGTCGAGCATCACGCGCTCGACGTGGAGCGGAAGGACCTCCTCGATCTCCTCGAGGTTCCTCACCTCGACCTCGATCGCGATCCCCTGGCTTTCCCTCCGCACCGCATCGACCGCTGCTCGAATCCCCCCTGCCGCGGCGATGTGGTTCTCCTTGATGAGCGCGAGATCCGCGAGGCTCATCCGATGGTTCGTTCCGCCGCCCATACGGACCGCCGCCTTTTCGAGAACCCGAAGACCGGGCGTCGTCTTTCTCGTGTCAAGGATTTCGACCAGCCCCCCGACCGCTTCCACGAAGCGCGCGGTGAGCGTCGCGACGCCGGAGAGGCGCATCACGAAGTTGAGCGCGACCCTCTCCGCGCCTAGGAGCGCGGAGGCGCTCCCCTCGACGCGAGAGACGAACTCACCTGCGCGCACCTTCTCTCCTTCGCGCTTCGACCACTCGATCGCGGCCGAGGGGTCGAGCGCGCGGAACGCCTCGTCGAAGAGGAAGGTCCCCGCGAGAACGGCCGAATCGCGAAAGAGAAGACGCCCCGTCGCGCGCACTTCCCACGAAACGACCGCGCGGGTCGTGACGTCCTCCTCGGCCCGGTCCTCCTCGAGCGCGCGGCGAACCGCCTCGCGCGCCGCTTCCCGGTATCGCGCATCGTCCGCGTGCATCATCTTCGCCTCCGCCGGCTTTTTTCGGGACCCACAACGCCGCCCGGGCTCGCGACCGCCCGCATCTCGAAGATCCGATCGCGGAGGGAGGCAGCTCTCTCGAACTCGAGGGCGCGCGCCGCGGCGAGCATTTCTTTCTCCAAGAGCGCGAGGATCTCCTCGCGCGTGAGGTCGGGCCGGACGACGATCTCCTCTTCTTCCTCTTTCGCATCGACGCGCCGCGAATCGGCCACCGAGGTCGCGAGCATCACCTCCTCGACCGACTTCCGGATCGAACGGGGGGTGATGCCGTGCTCTTCGTTGTAGCGGAGCTGCACCTCGCGCCGGCGAGCGGTCTCGCGCACCGCCGCCTCGATCGAACGAGTCGGCGTCTCCGCGTAGAGGATCACCTTGCCGTCGATGTTCCGCGCGGCGCGCCCCGCGGTCTGAATGAGCGACGTCTCCGACCGAAGGAATCCCTCGCGGTCCGCGTCGAGAACCGCGACCCGCGCGACCTCGGGAAGGTCGAGCCCCTCGCGAAGAAGGTTCACGCCGACGAGAACGTCGAACGCGCCGGTCCGAAGCCCGCGGATGATCTCGACCCTCTCGAGCGCGCCGATGTCCGAATGAAGATATCGGACGCGGATCCCCGCGCGCGTCATGTACTCGGTGAGGTCCTCCGCCATCCGCTTCGTGAGGGTCGTCACGAGCATTCGGTTCCCCGACTCGACGCAGCGCTTCGCCTCCTCCAGAAGATCGTCCACCTGCCCGTCGACGGGGCGCACCTCGATCTCCGGATCGATGAGCCCGGTCGGGCGGATGATCTGCTCGACGAGAACGCCTCCCGTGCGGGCGAGCTCGTGATCGGAAGGGGTCGCGGAGACGTAGATCGTCCGCGGAGCGATGCTCTCGAACTCCTCGAAGCGGAGCGGCCGGTTGTCGAGCGCGGACGGAAGACGGAACCCGTACTCGACGAGCCGCTCCTTGCGCGAGCGGTCCCCATTGTACATCGCGCGAAGCTGCGGGAGCGTGACGTGGGACTCGTCGATCACGACGAGCCAATCGCCGGGAAAGTAGTCGAGAAGACAGAGCGGCCTCTCCCCCGCCTTTCGGCCGGAAAGCGGACGCGAGTAGTTCTCGATCCCCGCGCACGTCCCCGTTTCGCGGAGCATCTCGATATCGAATCGCGTGCGCATCTGAAGGCGCTGCGCCTCGAGAAGCTTCCCCGCGGCGAGAAGCTCCGCGTGACGCTCTTCGAGTTCTCTCTCGATCTCGGCGATCGCGCGCTCGATCTTCACCGGCGTCGTCACGAAGTGCTTCGCAGGGTAAACGCCGATGTAGGAAACCTCGGCGGTCGCGTTCCCGGTGAGAGGATCGATCTCCGCGATTCGTTCGACCGAATCGCCGAAGAGCGAGACGCGAAGCGCCCTCTCCTCGTAGGCGGGCCAGATCTCGACCGTGTCGCCGCGCGCGCGAAACGTTCCCCTCTCGAGCACGGCGTCATTCCGGCGGTACTGGATGTCGACGAGCCGCCGGAGCATCGAGTCTCGCCCGATCTCCTCCCCCGCGCGGAGATAAACGAGCATTCCGCGGTAGTCTTCGGGCGAGCCGAGACCGTAGATGCACGAGACGGACGCCACGATGATCACGTCGCGCCGCTCGAGAAGGCTCGCCGTCGCGCGAAGCCGAAGCCGGTCGATGTCGTCGTTGATCGACGCGTCCTTCTCGATGTACGTGTCGGTCTGCGGAATGTACGCCTCCGGCTGGTAGTAGTCGTAGTAGCTGATGAAATACTCGACCGCGTTCTCCGGAAAGAACGAGCGGAACTCGCCGTAGAGCTGCGCGGCGAGCGTCTTGTTGTGGGAGATGACGAGCGTCGGCTTCCGCACGCGCGCGATTACGTTCGCGATCGTGAACGTCTTCCCCGATCCGGTGACGCCGAGAAGGACCTGGTGGCGGTCCCCGCGCTCGATCCCCTCGACGAGCTCGCGGATCGCCTCCGGCTGGTCCCCCGTCGGCTCGAAATCGGAACGAAGGGCGAAGCGCGCCTCTACCCCCGGAAGCGCTTCAGGTAGAGATACGCGGCGGCCGCGAGGGCGATCGCGAGGATCCCGAGAATCGGGAGCAGGAGGCTTCTCCGTTTCGCCCGCGGCTCTTCGACGTCGTTCCCCCACAGTTGTTCCTCCTCCTCCGCCTTCTCGCCGACCTCGGCCCGATAGCGCCGGAGAAGCTCCTCTTCGTCGAGGCCGAGAACGCGCGCGCACGACCGGAGATGGCCGACCGCGTACGCCGCGGCGGGGAAGATCTCGTAGCGGTCCTCCTCGATCGCGCGCAAGGCATCGACATGGACGCGGGTTTCGGCAGAGAGACGCTCGATCGAGATCCCCTTCGCCTTCCGCGCCTCGCGAACCCACTCGCCGGCCGATTCCATGACCGCCTAATATTGGATGCGAACCGTATAGGTGAGAACCGTTTCTTCGTTCTTCCCGACCGGAAGAACCCACTCCGCCGTGTGCGCGTCCTCCCTGCGGGAAGGGTGCGTCTCCCGCTCGATCGTCCAATCCCCCTCGATCCCCTCCCACACCTTCACCTCGATCGCCTCTTCCTTCCGGTTCCGAAGGCGGATCTCGACGGTGCGGACGCGAAGGCGCTCGGTCCTTCGCTCCTCGGAGAGGATCTTCTTCTCCGCCGCGATGTCGAAGGCGTACCCGATGCGGAGCCGGACCTTCTCCTCTTTCGGGGTGTGGTCGACCCGATCCTCGCCGACGAACTCCGAGCCGCCCCGCCCGTCGTCTTGGAAGACGCGGACGATCCCCGCGGGGAGCGGGATCCCGAGCCCGCTCTTCTCGTCGTTCAGGAACTCGAAGTGGACCGCGACCTTCTCTTGGTTCTTCCTCGTGTCGTAAAGGTATTCCTTCGCGATCGCGACCTTCGTGTTCGGAACGAACGAGATCTGCTTCACCTCGTTCTTCCGGATCGTGGTCGGCCGTTGAACGTCGTACAGATGATACTCGAAGAGCGCGCGCTCCTCGACCATCGGGGCCCCCTTGGCGGCGCGCGTCTCCGTGAGCACGTAATCGTATCTCGGCTCCGGAGCGGCTCGTCCCACGTCCCCCGCGACGAGCTTCAGCTTCGCGTCGCGGTACTCGGCCCCCGAGTTATTCTCGACCGAAACCCATCCGGCGAAGTCGACGAAGCGGTTCGGCTCGTCGGCGAGCGCGACGTACTCGGCGTGCCAGGAGATTCCTCGCGTGAGGTACTCGACCTCGACCTCGCGTTCCCCCGCGCGCTCGCTCCGGAGCTTCCACACGAGGGTCGGGCGCGTGACGAAGTCCTTCGCTTCGCCGAGAAGCTCGACGTTCCGCACGTCGCCGAGGAGAACGAAGAGCCTCTCGCCGGCCGCGTCGCGGAGCACCATCCCGCCTCTCCCGTGCGAGAGGAGAACGCCGGAGAGCATGTCCCCGCTCTTGTCGAAGAAGACCTGGACCGGATGCTCGAGGTACTTCTGAAAGACCTTGTCGCTCGAGACGAGATCGTATTCGTAGTTCTGCTCGAGCACCTCGAGGCCGCCCTTCCCGTCGACCGGCCGGAAGTGGACGCTCGTCGGGTCGATCCGTTCGGCGACGTCCCGATACTCGTAGACCGATTCCCCGCGCTCGAGCGCGAGCGCGCGCCGCTCCCGCACGAGACCGAGGTCGTTGTTGTAGACGGTGACGGCGATCCTCGGGCTCTCGGCGAAGAGGGGACCCGCGAGGAGCGAAAGCCCGATTAGGATGAGACTTGACGTGCGAAGGATTCGGTTCATTTTCTTCCCCTCCCGGTGAAACCGGCGCCGGTTCGCGGAAACGGCGGATCAGTCCGAGATCGCCCGCAGGTTCTCCCGCACCCGTTCGAGCATCTCGGAGAACCGGCGTTCGCGGCTCCGGTCCTTCTCCACCACATCCGCGGGCGCCTTGCTCACGTACTCCCGGTTCATCAGCTTCCTCGCGGTCCGATCGAGCTCGCGGACGAGACGCTCCGCCTCGCGCGCGAGACGCTGCCTTTCCTTCTCCAGATCGGCGATCCCCTCGAGAGGAAGGAAGACCTCGACCGAGCGCGTCACCTCCGCGAGCGCCCCGCGAGGCCTCCCGTCGCCTCCGAGGTCGAGATCCCGAATCCTCGCCAGGCGGCGGATCATCTCGCGGTTCGCCTCGACCGGCCCCCTGGCTGTCTCGTCGAGGAAGCGGACGAGAACCCGGACCTCCTCGCGCGGGGGGACATTCACCTCGGAGCGGAGCGTGCGCACCGCGGTCACGACCTGCTGCACCGCCTCCATCTCGCGCTCCGCCTCTTCGTCGCGGAAACCGTCCGCGCCGTCCTCCCACCGCGCGCGCGAAACACACGGGCCGTCCATCGAAACGTACGACCCGATCTCCTCGGCGAGGTGCGGCATGAACGGCGAGAGAAGGCGGATCCCCTCGCGGAGCACGTGGAGGAGAACCTCGCGCGCCTTCTCGGCGTCTCCTTCGCCGGCGAGCGCCGGCTTCGCGATCTCGACGTACCAATCGCAGTAGCTGTGCCAGAGGAAGTCGTAGACCGCGTAGGAAGCCTCGTTCAGGCGGGTCGCGTCGAGATGCGCGGTGGCTTCCCGGCGGACCGCCGTGAGACGGCTCAGGATCCATCGTTCGGGGAGCGGGAGCGCGGACGGATCGCGCGAAAGACCGCGCACTCCCTCGACGTGCGGGAGCACGAAGCGGGTCGCGTTCCATACTTTATTCGCAAAACGTCTTCCCGTCTCCATCTTCTCGTCCGAGAAGATCTGGTCTTGGCCGATCGGCGTGGTGAGGATCGTGGCGAAGCGGACCGCGTCCGCGCCGTAGCGGTCGAGAACCTCGAGCGGGTCGGGAGAGTTCCCGAGCGTCTTCGAGAGCTTCCTCCCCTTCGCGTCGCGGACGATCCCGTGGAAGTAGACCTCGCGGAACGGCACATCTCCCATGAACTCGAGCGAGGACATGATCATGCGCGCGACCCAGAAGAAGATGATGTCCGGGCCGGTGACGAGAAGGTGCGAGGGGAAGAAGCGCTGAAGATCGGGCGTCTTCTCCGGCCAGCCGAAGGTCGCGAACGGCCAGAGCCACGAGGAGAACCAGGTATCGAGCACGTCCTCGTCCTGGCGGAGCGCGGAGGATCCGCATCCCGGGCAGCGCGCGGGAGCGGCGACCTCAACGGTCATCGCCCCGCAATCGTCGCAGTACCAGGCGGGGATCCGGTGCCCCCACCAGAGCTGCCGCGAGACGCACCAATCGCGGATGTTCTCCATCCAATGGTAGTAGACCTTCTCCCATCGGTCCGGGAAGAAGCGGACGCGCCCCTCCCGCATCGCGCGGATCGCCGGCTCGGCGAGCGGCTTCATCGACACGAACCACTGCGTGGAAAGCCACGGCTCGATGTCGGTCGAGCATCGGTAGCATCGTCCGACCGCGTGCCGGTGCTCTTCGATCCCTGCGAGAAGCCCCGCCGCCTCGAGATCTTCGAGAACCGCCTTCCTGGCCGCCTCGCGGCTCATCCCCGCGTAGCGCCCGAAGCCGCTTCGGATCGACGCGTCCTCCTCGAAGATCCGCACCTCCTCGAGGCCGTGCGTCTTCCCGATCTCGAAATCGGCCGGATCGTGCGCGGGGGTCACCTTGACGCATCCGGTGCCAAACTCCGGATCGACCCTTTGGTCCTCAACGATCGGAAGGACGCGCCCGACGAGCGGGAGGACCGCCTTCTTCCCCCGAAGATGCCGCGTTCGCTCGCTCTCCGGGTGGATCGCGACCGCGGTATCCCCGAGCATCGTCTCGGGGCGGGTCGTCGCGACGACGAGATGCCCTTCC
>VGIW01000054.1 GCA_016867715.1 Candidatus Eisenbacteria bacterium
CGAGTCCAGGGCGCAGGTTCCGCGCGCGAGCCGCGCGTACAAGGACATCAACCTTCTCGCATTCAAGCTTCTCGCGCCGGGCGGGACGCTCATCACGTTCTCCTGCTCGGGGCATGTCGGCGCCGACCTCTTCCAAAAGATCATCGCTGACGCGGCGCTCGACGCGGGGCGCGAAGCGCGCATTCTGCGCCGCCTCGGGCAAGCGCCGGACCATCCCGTGCTCCTCTCGTTTCCGGAAGGTTCGTATCTCAAGGGGCTCGTCTGTCGTGCCGACTGAGCGGAGAGAAGAGAGCGCGGGCGCGATTCGGAAAGCGGAGCTTCTCCTCCTTCTCGCGGCCGCCATCTGGGGGTTCGCGTTCGTCGCCCAGAAGGCGGCGATGGCGCATCTCGGCCCCTTCTTCTTCAACGGAATCCGGTTCGCGCTCGGAGGTCTGGTCCTGCTCCCTTGGGTCGTGCGGAACCGCGCGCGCCGAGAGGGGACCCTCGTTTCTTCTCAGTCCTCGCTTCTTCCTCTCGGGATCGCCGCGGGGATCGTCCTCTTCCTCGGCGTCTCGCTCCAACAGATGGGGATCGTGCACACGTCCGCGGGGAAGGCGGGCTTCATCACGGGGCTCTATGTTCTCTTCGTGCCGATGCTGGGCGCGCTCCTCGGCCGGCCGGCCGGGCGCCGGACTTGGACCGGCGCCATCCTCGCGACGGCGGGGCTCTACCTTCTCAGCCTGAGGGGACGCGAGGGCTTCGCGCGGGGGGATCTTCTCGTTCTCGCGAGCGCGCTCTTCTTCGCGGTTCATGTTCTTCTCATCGGGCGGCTGTCGGGGGAGAAGCGTCTTCCCGCGATCCCGCTCGCCGCGGTGCAGTACGGAGCCTGCGCGGCGGCGAGTCTCGCGGTCGCGTGTTTCTTCGAGGAGGTCGACCTCGCCGGCGTGCGCAAAGCGGCCGTTCCGATCCTCTACGGGGGGATTCTCTCGGTGTCGGTCGCCTACACGCTCCAAGTCGCCGCGCAGCGGGTCGCGCCTTCGGCGCACGCAGCGATCCTTCTCAGCCTCGAGGCGGTGTTCGCGGCGATCGGGGGAGCGGTCGTTCTCGCCGAGCGGATCCCGCCGCGCGGTCTCGCCGGATGCGCGCTCATGCTCGCCGGGATGCTCGTTTCGCAGAGAGGTGCCTCCGCGGAGGATCCCCGCCCCTATCGCGACTCCACCCAGATCGGCGAGGACCAGGCGCGCTCGTTGGGGCAGTGATTGCCGTCCACCATCGGCGTCGGGTTCTGGAACACCTTGACGCGATAATAAACGGGTGCCGTGACGTCGAGGTCTCGATAATCGAGGTGATCGGTCGCCTGCGCGGCGAGGAGAGCGCCGTTCTTGAGGATCTCGAGGGGAGGAGTTCCGGCGGTCCTCCGTTTCGGTAGGGGACCGGGCTCGGCCGTCCGGAGCCCCGTCGAGAGTTCTCGCGCCGCCGCCTCCGATCCGCTAGAATGTTGCGAGGCCGATTGCGCAGGGACCGAGGCCCGCGGTCGGTTCGGATCATCGCGGGCGGCGGATCGATTGGGAGAACGGGTATCGGATGCGGGCGCTCCTTGGGCCCGCGAAGCCGGCCCGGCCGCTCGTCTTCCCGGCCGGGCGCCAGAAAGGGAGTCGGAGAGAAGATGGCCGAGCGAAGTTCCGCGACGAGAAGTCACGAGCATACGATCGAGATCCGCACGCCGGTTCGGTTCGTGTGGAGAGCTCTCACCGATCCGAAGATGCTCACCCGCTGGTTCGTCGAAGAGGCGGAGATCGAGCCGCGGAAGGACGGGCGCTTCTGGGTTTCCTGGGGAGCGGAGGGGGACGGCGAGGCGCGCATCGACGTCTGGGAGCCGCACAAGAGGCTTCGCCTCGTCTACCTCCCCTTCGAGGGAGCTCCGCCGATGCCGGAGGGCGGGGCGGTGGTCGAGGAGTTCACGCTCGAGGACCGCGGGGATTCGACGGTTCTTCGGCTCGTCCACTCGGGGATACCGGCCTCGCCCGAATGGGACGGCTTCTTCAAGGGGACCGACGTGGGTTGGGAGGACTACCTCGAGTATCTCCGCGATCTGCTCGAGGTCGGCGATGACGAGGAGTTCCCGGAAGCGGACGCGGGAACCGAGTTCCGTTCCGCGGGAACGTCTCGGAGACGAAAAGGAGATGGGAAGGGCGACTAGTCCCAACCCGACGGAAACTCGTCCGGTGTTTTCTCGACCGGGGCAAAGGGGTGCCGGCTCAGACACGCCTCGCGAAGGCCCAATGAGATGCGGGAGCCGAGGCGGATCCGGTTGGGCCGGCACGAGCCGCAAAGGAGGTTCCGATGACGCCGGTTTCGATGAACTATCTCGCGGTTCTCGTCGGCGCGATCGCGAGCGTCGCGATCGGCGCGATCTGGTACCAACCCGCCCTCTTCGGGAACGCGTGGATGCGCGCGATCGGCAAGTCGAAGGAGGAGATCGAGAAGAGCTTCGGCCCATCGAAGATCCTCTGGGCGTTCATCTGCGGGTTCTTCATCAGCTACACGATGGCGAGGCTTCTCTGCTGGACCGGGATGAACACGCTCGGCGGCGGCGTCCTCATCGGTCTTCTCGCGGGGGTCGGGCTCATTGGCGCGACCCTGCTCGTCGATGACCTGTTCGAGGGGCGCCCGCGCCCGCTCTTCTACATCTATTGGCTGCATCACTTGGTCGAGCTCGTCGTGATCGGCGCGATCCTGGGGGCGTGGATGTAGTGTGGCCTGGATGATCTACTCCGTCAGCTTGACCTTGTAGAGGAACGAGCGGCCGGTCTGTGTGGCGCACGGGACCGCGGATCCGGGCGCCGCGGCGCCCACGAGGCGGCCGGTGACGTTCGAGCTGCTATAGCTCTCGATGAAGAAGCTAAGAAGCTTCGCGACGACGACCTTCTTTCGTCCCGGTCCCGCTGCGGTGACCCCGATCGAGGGGTCCATGAGAGGGATCGTGACGATCCGGGGGCTTCTCAAGTAGGCGGAGTCGACGACCTTCTTGTTCAAGCTGTGCCAGCGCGCCTTCGGGTCGAGCGCATAGAGGACGTCGAGCCCCTGCTTCGTCGGTCCGCTCATGCTTCCCGGCTCGATCTGGAGCATGTCTCCCGGCTCGACGACGAAGGATGGGTCGGGACACCCTCCGATCCATTCCCGATAGCGGTTCGCCCCCTCGCCCGGGTTTCCCTTCCCGACGGGAGGGTAGTCGACGGCGTAGTAGTATGAGGGGACCATGCTCTGGCTCGCCGAGCGGATCTTGATCGTGACCTGGACGCCGAGGTCGTCCGGAAGCCGATATCCGGTGAGCTTCGGATCGTAGTACTCGCTCTTGTTCGTCGTCTTGTTCGGGTCGTACTTGTTGTTCTTGTTCGCGTCGTGCCAGCGGTCGGGGGGCGCCCAGGGCTTCGGACAGTTCGTACCACAAACATCGATGTACGAAGCGGAGGCGGTCGCCCGCACATCGATGGTCGCGTTCGCCCGCGGGTCGAGCACTTTCAGGAAGTAAGAGCGGAGCGGGTTCCCGCTCGCTTCTGTCCGCTGGGCGGCCACGCGGATCACCCCGGCTTCGGGGAACGTGATGTCCTCTTCCTCGAGAATGACCGGAGCGAACTCGTTGAAGCGCCTTCCATCCGATCCCTCAAACGCCCGGTTCGCGGCCGCGAGTCGGATCGCCGCGGTCCTCGCGTCCCCCCTCTCCCCGCCCGAACGAGCCATCACGGAGGCCCCCGCGAGCGCGGCGGAATCGGCCGCGTTCTGGAGCTGCGTCTTGGTGAGGAGCATCATGCCGATGTCGATGCTGAGCGCGCCGAGGGCGAGGATGGCCGCAAGCACGATCGCGAGAAGGATGAGGACGGATCCTCCCTCCCCGGAAAGAAGGCTTCTCTCCACCCGCCCACGGTGCGCGGGATCGTACTTCTCGTCCTTTCGATTCGTTTGGAGTCTCATTTCTTCCGTCCGCTCTCTCTCTTCCGCCTTCGTCGATCGGAGATAGTGACCCGTCTCTGTGCGAAATAGGTGCTGTCCCCGGTCTCGTCCCCCTCTTCCGTCTATCGGCAGAAGGGGGGAAGACCCCAAGCATGCTCTCCTAGTGCGCATGTCTCCCCTTCGTGCTAGAATCCCGGTCCGGCGGGGGCGCCGGGCGCCTTCCCGAAACGGTCGAGAAGACGCTCCCGCGACGTCTCATTCAGGAGGTCCATCGATGATCCGAATCGCACGGCTCTTGGCTCTTCTCTCACTCGCGTTCCCGGCGCTCGCGCAAGAGGTCGCCTACGAGAAGTACCGGTTGGAGAACGGGCTCACGGTGATCCTGCACGAGGACCATTCCCTTCCGAGCGCGTGCGTGAACCTCTGGTACCGAGTCGGGGCGAAGGACCAATCGGAAGGCCGCTCCGGTTTCGCTCATCTCTTCGAACACCTGATGTTCATGGGGACCGAACGGATCCCGGAGATCGACGTTCTGGTCGAGGAGGGGGGCGGGTGGACGAACGCATCAACCTCGTCCGACCGGACGAACTACTTCTCCTACGGACCCCGCGATCTCCTCCCGACGCTTCTCTGGATCGAAGCGGACCGAATGGAAGACCTCGGCCGGATGATGACGCAAGAGAAGCTCGACACGCAGAGGGACATCGTCCGAAACGAGCGGCGCCAAGGGGTCGAGATGGAGCCGTACGGCGAGGCGGAGTACCGGATCAGCCAGCACGTCTATCCGCCGGAGCATCCGTACCATATCGACGTGATCGGAAGGCACGAGGATCTTGAAGCGGCGACCCTTCAGGACGTAAAGGACTTCTTCGCGACATTTTATGTGCCGAACAACGCGGCTCTCTCCGTCGCCGGGGATTTCGATCCGGACGAGGTGAAGCCGCTGATCGAGCGGCTCTTCGCGACGATTCCACGGGGCCCCGAGCCGCCGCGCCGCCCCGCCCCGCCCGCAAGGCTCGAGGAGGAGCGCCGCGTCGTCTACTCGGACGACGTCCGCTTCCCGCGTCTCTATCTCGCTTACCCGTCCCCCGCGTATTTCGAGCCGGGAGACGCGGAGATGGACCTCGCGGCCGATCTTCTCGCCTCCGGCAAGTCGAGCCGGCTCTACAAGCGGCTCGTCTACGACGAGAAGATCGCGACGGAGGTTGCGGCGGTTCAGGCGTCCGGGGCGCTCGGCTCCCTCTTCTACGTGGTCGTGACCGCGCGCGAGGGGGTTCCGCTCGAGGAGATCGAGAAGGCGGTGGACGAGGAGATCGGGCGGTTCGTCTCTGAAGGGCCGAGCGCCGAGGAGCTCGAGCGCCAGCGGGCGCAGTGGGAGCGTGGCGCCCTCTCGAGCCTTCAATCGATCGTCCGCAAGGCGGACCGGCTCAACCTGTACGAGTTCTACTGGGGCGAGCCGAACTCCTTTCGAAGGGACCTCGATCGGTACCGGAAGGCGACCGTTGCCGATGTCCGCCGGTGGGCGGAGGGGGTCTTTCGCCCGAACGGGCGCCTCGCGATGCGCGTGCTTCCGGATGAGGAGGCGGCGCTCCGGGCCGCGCGCGACGAGCGTCCCGCATCGATGGAGTCGAGAGCGTTCGACCCCGAGGAGCCCGAGGTCTTCCGCCTCTCGAACGGGATCGAGGTGCGCCATTGGGAGCGGAGCGAGCTTCCGCTCGTCGAGATCTCTCTCTTTCTCGCGGCTGGCGCCGCTCACATGGACGAAGCGAAGGCGGGTTCCGCGAGCCTCCTCGCCGACATGCTGGACGAGGGGGCGGGGGAGCTCGGCGCGATCGCATTCTCCGACTCGGTCGACTTTCTCGGCGCGAGCCTTCGTCCCTACGCGCGCTACGAGTTCTCCGGCGTGCGCCTTTCGGCTCTCGAGAGAAACCTCTCCCAGGCGATCGGTCTTCTCGCCGACGCGGTGCTCCGCCCGCGATTCGACGAAGAGGAATGGGAACGGGTTCGGAGGATTCGCCGTGACGACCTCCTCCGCGCGCTCGACCGCCCGGCGACGGTCGCCTCCCGCGTCGGGATGCGCGCGTACTTCGGGGAAGACCATCCGTACGGGCGGCCGGTCGATGGGACGGTCGAGGATGTCGAGGCGATCGCGCTCGGCGAGATCCACGCGCTCCACGAACTTTTCTACGGTCCGGAAAACGCGACGTTCCTCGTTGCGGGGGATGTGACGAGAGAGGAGGCGCGCGATCTTCTCGAGCGGGCGTTCGGCGGATGGAGCGCGCGCCCCTCGTTCGAGAAAGCGAGTCCCCTCGCGCGGCGCGCGCCCGCGAACGACGCGCTCCGCGTGGTCGTCGTCGACAAGCCCGGCGCGGTCCAGACCGTGATTCGCGCCTATATGCCGGGACCCCTCGCGGATGATCCGGATCGAGTCCGCTACGATCTCTTGAACACGATTCTCGGCGGTTCCTTCACGAGCCGGCTCAACCAGAACCTTCGCGAGACGCACGGCTTCACGTACGGCGCCTCTTCGAGCTACACGATGTCGCCGTCGACCGGCTATCTCTCCGCCAGGTCGGACGTCCAGGCCGAGGTCACCGGGGCGGCGGTTCGCGAGTTCCTGAAGGAGTTCGAGCGAATCCGGGCGGGGGACGTGACGGAAGATGAGGCCGGGATGGCGCGCGAAACGCTTCGCATGGAAAGCATTCAGCAGTTCGAGGGGCTCGGCGGTCTTCTCTGGGCGGCGGAGTCGTGTCTCTGGAGAGGCCTTCCCTTCTCCTCGATCGGGGAGGATCTCGCCGCGATGAGCGCGGCCCGCGCCGAAGACCTGAACGCGCTCGGCGCGCGCGCGGTTCCGGTGGAGAAGGCGCTTCTTCTCCTTCTCGGCGACAAGGCCACGATCGAAGCTGAGCTCGAGGGTTCGGGGCTACCGCGCCCGGAGGAGTGGACCTCGAAGGGCCGGCCGGCCGGAGCCGGGGACTGACCTCGATCCGGCGAGGATCTCTCGGGGTTCTTTCAAGCCGGGGGGCGGTGCAAGAGCTCGCCGGCTCCGAATCGTCCCCGCGCACCGGGCCCGCGGCAAGTCGTCGGATCGAGAGGCCCAGCGCGCTCGGGAACCGGCCGTTTCACCCCCTTGGAGCTCTCTTCTTATCTCATGCTCCCCGCGCTCGCACGCGACGTCGAGACGAGCTTCCTTTCGGGCGACACGCGCGAGAGCGAGAAGGAGGCGATCGAAGAGGCGGAAGGGCTCCTGACGGCCCGCATTGTCGCCCTTATGGAAGGTCGTCTCGAGCAGGCTCCGGCTTCTCATACAGCCAGAGCGTGCCGGCGGGACCCACGTGTCGGATCCGGCGGACGGCGCTCGGCTCCATCCGAAGCCACTCGCGCCAGCCGGTCTCGACCTTCTTCTCGTAGCCGGAGTCGTAGTAGTAGCCCGAGACGACGAAGACCCGGTCGGCGCCCTCCGTCGCGCGCGAACCATGCTCCACGGAAAGGACATTCCCCGGAGGGACCTCGAGTGCGATCGGCTCCCACCCTCCCTTCGTCATGAAGATCCTAAGGTCGAGGCGTCCTTGGGTGTAGTAGGAAACGGGGAAGTAGAGGTAGGGGGAGAGGAAGATGATTCGATCGTCCGCCTCGCATGTCTCGTCGAGAAACGCGGCGAGCTTTCGGGGCGCTTGTTCGTGAGGGTGTCGGATCATCGAGATCGTGTCGAGGCCGAGAAGAACGATGAGAACGCCGAGGACGGCCGCGCGGGGGCGCGGAGCGGTTCTCTCGAGAGCGACCGCGCCCCCCAGCGCGAGAAAGGGCATGAAGGAAGAGAAATACCTTTCCAAGAAGAGCGGTTGAACCGTAAGAGAGATGATCACGACGAGCCCGATGGGGAAGAGAAGCCCGGTCAAAGCGAAGACCGCCGGGAAGCGAAGGTCTCGGGACCGAAGGCCCGCCAGACAGAGGAGAAGAATCGCCGAGAAGACCGCAAGGACGATCCATCCCGGCAGAGGCACGTCCGCCCAGCGGATTGCCGCGCCCGCCGGGTCGAGCGCCGGCTGGAGAAAGCGCTGAAAGTTGAAAGAGACGGTCGGAAAGAACTGGCCGAAGAACCACGGAATCGTGAGGGGAGGAATCCAGAAGCCGGACGCGACCCGGTTGAACTGCGTGCCGATGCCGATCGCCCACGGGAGCATGGAGAGAAGAACAACTCCTTGCGCCGCCGTCCAAGCGCAGAGGCGCCGGAACGGACGCAGTCGCCCGAAAGCGATCAAATTGAGCGAAAGAAGGGGAAGAGCGGCGAAGTAGTGCGTGTTCAGGGCAAGGGATGCGGCGAGAACGTACTTGAGAAGCGCCTTCCTGTCATGCGGACGATTCCAACTTCGGAGCGCGTAGAACGCGCTCGCGATCGAAAGAGTTGCGAGGAGCGAGTAGCAACGGATCTCCCATGAATACTTGAGGTAGAACGTACTTCCTGCGAGGAGGGCCGCCGCCCTGAGTCCTCCTTCTGCGGTGCCGAGGAGTTCGCGGCCGAGGCGATAGAGATACACGATCCCGACAAGGCTCGCGAGAACCGAGGGGATCTCCGCGGCGGTCTGCCCCCCCCCGACCAGGCGGAGATATCCCCACATGAGGATGTAGTGGAGAGGAGGCGTGTTGTCGCCCGAGCGGATGAAACGGAGCATCTCCCCGAAGGGCAGGCTGCATCGGTGAAGGACGATCGCCTCGTCGAACCAGAGGCCGTTTCGCGTGAGGAAGAGAAGCCGTACCGCGAGCGCGACGGTCAGAACGAGACCGAGCAGAAAGATCGAACGCCTGCCGCTTCGGGTTACACGCAAGGTTCACCTCCCGGCCCGCCGCGCGCCGCCGGCCGATTCCCACTCTAGCGAAGTCTTCTTGGAAAGTGGAGAGAGAGTTGAAGAAGACGCGGCCTCTCGAGTCAGTCCCAGACTTTCGGACCCACAGAAGTTGGAATCGTGGAAGGCTGCTTGGGACAGCCGACCACGTGTTCGGAAGAGGCTCTTCAGAGTTCCCCAGCTCGTCGGCTCCGCTCGAATCGGACCGCACATACCGCATCCGACGTCGAACGCGCCGAGGAGTCTCCCGTCCGCTACCAGACCCCCCGGATCCGGGCGCCGCAATCCGGACACGCACCCCCGCGCATCCGGTTCGCTCGGACCGAGTGCCAATCCCTCTCGATGAGAGTCGCGCCGCAACCCGGGCAAGAAGTCGTCTGACCCTCGGCGTCGGCGACGTTTCCGACATAAACGAACGAGAGGCCCTCCTCGCGGGCGATCGAGCGGGCGCGGCCGAGGGTCGCGTGCGGCGTCCGCGGAAGGTCCTTCATCCGATAGTCCGGATGGAAGGCGGTGAAGTGGAGCGGCGTTTCGGCCCCGAGCTCCTCCCGGATCCACGCGCACTCGGCGCGGATCTCCTCCGGCGAATCGTTGAGGCCGGGGATGAGGAGGGTCGTGATCTCGATCCAGACGTCCGTCTCTCTCCGGAGCCAGAGGAGCGTTTCCTTCACCGGCTGGATGCGGGCGAGGGAATACTTCCGATAGAAAGCATCGGTGAACGCCTTGAGATCGACGTTGGCCGCGTCGATGAAGCGAAAGACGTCGGCGCGCGCCTCCTCGGTGATGTAGCCGGCGGTCACCATCGCGTTCTTGAGCCCCGCCGCGCGCGCGGCCCTCGAGCAATCGATCACGAACTCCCCGAAGATGACCGGGTCGTTGTACGTGTAGGCGATCGAGCGGCAGCCCTCGTCGATCGCGATCCTGACGACGTCCCCCGGAGAGGCGCGGACGGTTCGCACGGCGTCCGCCCGCGCCTTCGTCGTCGTCCAGTTTTGGCAGAACTTGCAGCCGAGGTTGCACCCTGCGGTTCCGAACGAGAGGATCGACGTTCCGGGGAGAAAGTGGTTCAGCGGCTTCTTCTCGACCGGATCGACGCCGAAGCCGTTCGGCCGCCCGTAGCCGAGCGAAACGAGCGCGCCCCCGATGTTCTTCCGGATGAAGCAGAAGCCGGCTTGGTCTTCGCGCAGGCTGCAGAAGCGGGGGCAGAGCGTGCAGACGACCCGCCCGTTCTCTTCCCGCCACCAGAGCGCCGGATGCGGGGCGCTTTCCGCTTCGGTCCTCATGCGGCTCTCCCTACCACGGGGCTCATGCATTAACTTAGCCTGAGGCCCATCGCGCGGCCACTCGAAAAGAGCGGAGGTCGGGAGGGAGCATCGCCGGGATCCTCGATCTCTTCCGGCCCTACGTCGAGGGAACGCGGAGACCGGATCGTTGACCCGATGCTTCTTGACGCGCGACGCGCCGGCCCGGTAGCATGAAACCGGTCGGGCGCTCCGAGGTCCGCCTTCGAGGAGGTGCCACGTGTCCACGGCGATCAGGCGATGTGTCTCTTTCTTTCCGATTCTCTTCTTTCTTCTCTCGGCCTGCGCCGGAGCGCCCCCGCTCGAGGACCCCAGCGCAAAGGCGCGCGCGGAAGAGCGGGAGTCCGGCCGGGAAGCGGCCGGAGAAGCGGGCGAAGATTCTCCGTTTCTGGAAACGCTTCAGGTAAATAAAAACGGAGTCGTGACAACCGATATCGATACGTACTACGTAAGAAATATCCGGTTCAACACAGGACACGGTTTCGGGTCGAGCGAGGCGCTGGTCGGGTACTTCCTCAACACCCGCTACGAGATCAAGAAGCGATTTATCAAGCAGCTTCGCGTTCTCGGGAGGATCGGAGCGAGCGAGGCGCTTTCCGTTTCGCACAAGTACGACATGATCGAGGATAAGGACCTCGACTACACCTTCCGCACGGAGATCCGGAAGACCGACGGCGAGACGATCGAGTTCATCGTCCGCATCAACCAGATCGGCGGCGAGCTGCAGGAGGGCGGTTCCTTCCTGTTGACCGGAGACGAGCTGCAGACGCTGCGGAAGATCGTGTTCTACTAGACGGAGGGCTCTTCGCGCCGGCGCGCGGGGGCGAACCGAGGAGGAGCGGCAATGGCCAAGGCGTATCTTCGCATCAACACCGATGTCGGGCGCGAGGTGGACGTCCGTAACCGCCTTCGTCAGGTTCCCGAGGTCCTGAACGCCGACATCACGGCGGGAGAGCAGGACATCATCTGCCTCGTCGAGAGCGGTTCGGTCGATTCGATTCTCGACCTGGTGGTGAGCAAGATTCGGGCGATCGAGGGGATCCAGGGGACCACCACGAACCTGATCCTCGATTGGTAGGAGCTGCGCTCCCTTCTCGCCCGGCCCGATTCGCGATTCGGCACCGGGCGTTCTTGTCTATGCACGGCGAAACCCTCGATACGACGATCGAGAAGCTCGTGACCGGCGGCGCCGGGATGGGGCGGAAGGACGGGGAGGTGGTGTTCGTCCGCGGGGCGCTGCCGGGGGAGCGGGTGAGGGCGCGGATCGTTCGGCGCGCGAAGGGGTTCCTCGAGGCCGCGCTTCTCGAGATCCTCGAGGCCTCGCCGGATCGGGAAGAGCCTCCGGACATGTCTCCCGGCGCGCTCGCGGGGGCCGATCTTTTCTACATGAAGCTTGCGGCGCAGCGGGAGGCGAAGCGGGAGATCGTGCGCGACTGCTTCGCGCGAATCGCGCGGATCGATCTCGGGGAGCGGCTGGAAGGTCCGGAGCCGGCGGGCCCCGCCTGGGGATATCGGAACAAGATCCGGCTCCATCTCGGGCGCGGCGGACGATACGGAATGCACCGCCGAGGGACGCGCGTGGTCGTTCCGTTCGACCACAATCTTCTCATGCCCGAAGTGTTCAACCACGAAGCGCTCCCGTTTCTCCTCGCGCTCCCGCGCGCTCGGCAGGCTCTCGTCCGGCTCGATGGAAAGGGCGGCTTCCTCGTCGATCTCTCCGGAGGGGAAGGGAAACCCGCCTCGTTCGCCGAGCGCGTTCTCGCGCGCATCGGAGAGACGCGCGTTCCCCCGTCCTGTCTCGGCCTTCTCGTAAACGGGGGGGCGGTGTGGGGAGAGGATCATCTCGAGATCCCGCTCGCCGGGCGCGTGTTCCGCGTGCACGCGGAGAGCTTCTTTCAGGTGAACCTCGCGGAGACGGAAGCGCTCGTCCGCCGGATCGCCGCGCGCATGGAAGAGGACGGCCGATCGGCGGACCGGCGGGGGCCGCTTCTTCTCGATCTCTACGGGGGCGTCGGCCTCTTCGCCGCGGCGCTCGGCGATCGGTTCGAGAAGGTCGTGACGGTGGAGAGCGATCGCGTCGCGGTCAGGGACGCGCGCGCGAACCTCGCGCGGGATCCGGAGCTCGCGAAGAGAGGGACCGTCGTCCCGGGTCTCGTCGAGAAGGTACTCTCCCAATGGGCGAGGAGCGGGTTTCCGCATGGAGACCTGGAGAAAGCGGAGGTCGTCGCCGACCCGCCGCGGACCGGGCTCGGCGCATCCGTCATCCGCGATCTCGGGCGTCTCCGCCCGCGGCGGATCGACCTCGTGAGCTGCGATCCGGCGACCCTCGCGCGCGACGCTCGCCTGCTTGAGGCGGAGGGCTACGGGATCGAGCGCGTGCTTCTCATCGATATGTTCCCGCAGACGCCGCATATCGAGACGGTGACCGCTTTCCGTTCCCCGGCATGAGGACTCGCGCCCAGTGGGGAGTCCCCCTGCGTCCTGCCGACCGAGAGGGGAATGCGAAACCGAATCGCCGGAGTCCTTGAAATGAAGAGAACGGAATGACACAATACCTGTCAGACTAGCAGCCTGCCCTGCGACCGCGTCGGCACGTCGAAGCGAGGCAAGCGCAGCTTCCTCCGAGTCGGGATTCTCCCCGTGCTCGAACGTGAGCACGGGTTCTCATGGTTCGCGGTCGGACGGGTGCCCGTGCCTTCGACCGGCCCGGGCGACTCCGAGGAACACATGAGCCCTCTCCCCACGTTCAGGCCTCTTCGCTTTCCCACGGAACGGCCCGGGGTCCGAATCCGACCTCGGGCCGCTCTCGCGAACATGAAGAGCCCTTCCTCGAAGCCCGAGCGCGTTCGCCGATAATCGGCCCTTTCCGTCGGGTCCCCCGGGTTCCGTCGCTCGCAGGTGCGGCAGGCGCGTCGAGGAAGGACGAGGACGTGCGAGGTCGAGAGGGGGCGGAAGGAACCGCCCGCGCTCGACGGACGTTCGGGAAACCTGCCGGCCGACCGGCTCATCAACGAGCACGCTTGCCGGCCGTCCCCGGTCCGAACGCGCTCGAGGCCGACCCCGGCCGGGAAGCCGGGTCGCCCGAGAAGAGGAGGAGTTCCGATGCGTGTTTTTGGGAAGGGGATCCTCGCTTGGGGGGTTCTCGCGATTCTTACTACCACCGCCCCGTGCTTCGCGGGGCCTCTGAACTACACCGCACATACGATCGACGGCGAGCAGGAAGTGCCGCCCAATCCTTCCCCCGCCGTCGGAACGGGAACGTTCGTCGTCGATCCGGATGCGAACACGGTCTCCTATCACATTACGTTCCCGGAAGGGGCTCTCCTCGGAGAGGAGACGGCCGCTGCGATCCACGGGTTCGCGGGGCGCGGCGCGATCGGTCCGGTGCTGCACGCGCTCCCTCTCGGGAGCCCGAAAGTAGGGGGGTGGCACTACGACGAGAGCCAGGAGGACAGCCTCATCTGGAACCTCGCCTATGTGAACATCCGCACGACCGTCTTTCCGGAGGGAGAGATTCGCGGTCAGGTGGATCCGTTCTTCGACCTCACCCTGACTCCCGAGGATGTCCGGTTCACGATCGTCGGGGACTCGGTTCTCGTCGAGATCGACGAAACGGTGTACGCGGGATGGAACGACGACGACAGGAACACCTGGTCCATCACGATCCGCGACTGCGAGGGGAACTTGCTTTCGGACCTGATGGCTGACGAGACTGCCTGGCTTCACCAAGACAAATGCGAGATGTTTTGGGGGGGTCAGCAGTACCATTGCAGGAACAAGCAGGGTGAGACGTGCCCGAATATGGACACGTGGACAAATCACGGATGTAGGAAAACCGTGGAGAATAATGTGGAGGTCTGTAAATGCAAATATACAAGGAATAAGCAAAGCACGCAGGGGCTCGACATCTGCTACGAGACCTGCGTCGTCGTCACGCTCGACGCGTTGAACGCAAGCGTCGAGTGGAGCGAGGAGAACAACTCGGTCACCGTGGTGCCGCAGTGCGAGATTGCGGTCGAGCCGTCGAGTTGGGGTCGGCTGAAGACTCTGTTCCGGTAGGCGGTCCCCGCACGAAAAGGGGACGGTCGTCGCGCGCGCCGGAATCTCCCCCCGGTAAAGCAACAGCGGTCCCCGAACAAGCCTTCCTCCCTTCGAGGCCGCTGTCGAGGAGGGAGCCGCGAGAGATCGTGGGGGGGACCGGGGGAGCGGCTGCGTTTCGGTGGACGAGATCCGCTCCGTCGGAAAGTCGGAAGTGGGCGATCGGCCGGGAAGCGTTTGACGAACGGAGACGGTTGAACTAAACTTGTCATCGTAGACGGTCGGTCGCCGGCCGGATTCGAGGAGCGGAATGAGAACCTTCGCCCGCGGGATCGGTTGCTGTTGTTGTTGTCGTCGCGCGCGCGCCGCGGGAGGGAGGGGCTTGATCTGATTCATCGTTTCTGAAAGGCGAACCGGATCGAGACTTCGACCCGTCGGCGAGGCGCCGGCGGGTTTTTTTCGTCCCCGGCACCGGTTTCCGGCGGCGGCCGCGCGAAGCGGCGCCGCGGGGAGCCCTCGGAAGGAGCTCTTTGCATGGGAACCATCTATTCGGACATCACGAGAACCATCGGGCGCACGCCTCTGGTCGAACTCCGGCGGCTGTCGCCGAAGGGGGGCGCGCGCATTGTCGCCAAGCTGGAGTCCTTCAACCCGCTGTCCAGCGTGAAGGACCGGATCGGCGTGAGCATGATCGACGCGGCGGAGCGCGAAGGACTCATCCGGCCCGGCGAGACGGTGATCGTCGAGCCGACGAGCGGAAACACCGGGATCGCCCTCGCCTTCGTGGCGGCGGCGAGGGGGTATCGGCTGATCGTGACGATGCCGGAGACGGTGAGCCTCGAGCGGCGAAACCTTCTTCGGCTCTTCGGCGCCGAGGTGATCCTCACCCCGGGCGAGAAGGGGATGACCGGCGCGGTGGAGAAGGCACGCGAGGTCGCCGCGGAGACGCCCCATTCGTTCATCCCTCAACAGTTCGAGAACCCGGCGAACCCCGCGATCCACCGCGAGACGACCGCCGAGGAGATTTGGGCCGACACGGACGGGAGCGTCGACATCATCGTCTCCGGGATCGGGACGGGGGGAACGATCACCGGGTGCGGAGAGGTTCTGAAGCCGCGGCGCCCCTCGCTCCGCCTCGTGGCGGTCGAGCCGACGGAGTCCCCGGTGCTGTCGGGCGGAAAACCGTCCCCGCACAAGATCCAGGGGATCGGGGCGGGGTTCGTCCCGAAGATCCTGAACCGAAGCGTGATCGACGAGATCCTTCAGGTATCGAGCGACGAGGCGTTCGCGGCGGCTCGGCGAATCGCGCGCGAGGAGGGGATCCTCGCCGGGATCTCGTGCGGCGCGGCGCTCGTCGCGGCCCTCGAGGTCGCAAGGCGTCCCAAGAACGCGCGGAAGCTACTCGTCGCGATCTTTCCGGACACGGGGGAGCGCTATCTCTCGACGGCGCTCCTCGAGGTCGCGGAGAGCGCGGCGGCGCGAAAGGAGTAGGAAGATGACGGAGCATGTGGAAACGGCGCCGGCCGTGCGCGCGAGGGAACGGCCGAAATCGCTCGACCGTCTCGCGGAGGACGTTCGGACGATCTTCGAGAAGGACCCTGCCGCGCGAAGCGTCCTCGAGGTTCTCTTCTGCTACCCCGGTCTCCACGCGGTCTGGATCCACCGCCTCGCGCACCGGCTCTGGAAGTGGAGGCTGCGCTTCGCGGCGCGGCTCCTCAGTCACGCGAGCCGCGCCCTCACCGGAATCGAAATCCATCCGGGGGCGGTCATCGGGAGACGTTTCTTCATCGATCACGGAATGGGCGTGGTGATCGGAGAGACGACGGAAATCGGCGACGACGTCGTTCTCTACCAAGGGGTGACCCTCGGCGGCACGAGCCTCGAGAAGAAGAAACGCCATCCCACGCTCGCGCGAGGGGTCGTTGTCGGGGCGGGTGCGAAAGTGCTCGGGGCGCTCCGCGTGGGTGAGAACGCGCGGATCGGCGCGGGCGCGGTCGTCGTGAAGGATGTCCCCCCCGGAGCGACCGTGATCGGAATCGCGGCGCGCATTCTCGGGTGCGGAAGACCGGACGGCGAGGATGCGGTGAAGGTGGACCTCACCGAAAGCCGGGGCGATCACGACGTCCGTGTGCTCGAGATTCTTCTCGATCGAGTGCACGAGCTCGAGAGCAAGCTGGGGAGGCGGAGCGACGCCGAGAAGCACCATTGAGCCGCGCCGACTCGCGGAGGGGCGGGCGACGGAGCCGACTCGAACGTGGAAGCGAACTCCCGCTTCTACTTCCTCTCGAGGAAGGCGAGGACCGAGTCGCGCTCCGCAGGGGTGAGTCGAGCCCGCTCCGCGTGGAGCTCCAGGAACCTCTCCCAGGACGAGGACGGTTTGGACGCGGGATCGCCCAAGGCATGGCACGATCGGCAGCGTGATGTGTAGAGCCGGGCGCCTTCCGATCCGTCCCCGATCGGACGGGAGCCCGCGCATGCGCACCACACGATCACGAGCGCCGAGGCGAAGAGCGCGGCGATGGTGGCGGCGATCCGGAGGCGCGCGGCCGGCCGGCTCACAGATCCAAGCCGAGGATCGCGCGGGCTTGGAGATCGCTCGAGTGATCGTTCAGACCGAACCCGAGCCCGACCGTGTAGAACCACCCCCAGCGCGCGATGGAAAGAGTAGGACCGGCGTAGTGCGGGAGATCGCCGTCGACGACGAGCTTTCCGAAGATCTCCGCTCCGACTCGGATCACGGGATGCGGCTCAAAGCTCGCACCGAACGCATAGCCGGTCTCCCACACGGTTCCGGGGGCGAACTTCACCTCCTCGATCAGGTTGAGGGCGAGGTTGAACCGTCGGACGTCGCGCGCGAGGATGAGCTTCCCCTCCAGCTTGTTCGGCAGAGTGAGATCGCGGGGCCTGCGATACTCGAAATAGAGGAGCGGATCGACCGGACGGAGTCCGCTCTCTCCGATACGGTACCGCGTCCGGATCTGGAACGAATCGTATCGAAACCCTCCTTCCGCCGGCTGTTGGAAGATCTGGTAGAGCGAGACATCCCACCGCTCGGTGAGTCCCGCTTCGAGCTCGATCCGGTGCTCCCACGAGGTTTCGCCGACGTTGTCGAGATCTCCGGTCTTGCTCGTGAGGTAGTGCTCGAGCTCGGTTCCGCCCGGCGGCATGGTATGGTATCCGTACGTCCAAACGTAAGGACGCCGGTCCGCGTGGGCCGTGAAGACTGTCCCTGCGAGAAGCAGCGCGACGGCCGCGAGCCTGCTCGTCGAGAGCGGATTCTTCGGTCTCCGGTTCCGTTCTCCGTTCATTTCGTTTCCTTTCCTTCCCCCGCTGCGTGTTCGAGAAACGCGGCAAGCCGCCTCAGCGTGTCCGAACTCACCACGTGCTCGATCGCGCACGCGTCCCTGTCCGCGGTTTTCTCGTCCACGCGAAGAACCTCGACGAGGAAGCGGCGCAGAGTCGTGTAGCGTCGATCGACTGCGCGGGCCGCGCGCCGGCCCCGCGAGGAGAGGCGGACCGAGCCGTACGAGTTGTGCAGCACCAACTTCGCGGCCTTGAGCGACCGGATCGCCTCGGAAACGCTCGGCATGCGAAGACCGAGCGTCTCCGCGATAGCGCTCACGCGCGCCGCGCCGTCCGCGTCCTCCGTGCGGAGGATCGTCTTCAAGTACATCTCCATGCGGGGGGAAGGTTTCTCGGCCACCTCGTCGCCTGCCTAGAAAGTTAGGATACCCGAACATTGTTCGAGGACGGGCTGTTCGTGTCAAGCAGAATCGGCGAAGCGGAATCGGTACCTGATACCTTGCTTCCCGGAACCGGGAGAATAGGTATCCGATACGCCGGTCGAGGGGCTCGGTGTCCGATACCCTATTCCGGTCGGGTGTTCGGAGTCCCTCGAGGGGGCGCGCCGGTCTTCTTCCCATCGTCCCCGGTCTTGACTCGCGATCCAGGAATCGACTCGATCCGCTCGAGAAACTCCTTCGAACCCAAAGGGCGACCACTCAAGGTCTCTCGGCGGATCGTGGCGATCGACTGGTCATCATCTGGGTAGGCCAGCCATTCGGCCCAATTCTCGATGACCCCCGGTGGAGGAAACTCCGGGGAGCAAAAGGTCTCGGGCGACAGACCGCAGTGCGTAGGGGCGCTGGACCAGCAGTACATCTCCGCTCGGGCGACGATTCCTGCCCGGACGGGGTTCCGTTCGACGTATCTCACCGCCGACCAAAGATGTCGTTCGTCAAGTCCGCAGGAATAGTATCGTGCCTGCCAGACATGACCCGTAACTCCGGCGCGGCTGTTCTTTCTGAACGCGTACAGCCGGTGCGCGTCGTGGATGGACAGAGCGATGGACCGGATATCACAGGGAACGACAACGAGATGCACATGATTTGTCATCAGACAGTAGGACCAGATGGCGAGACCGTGCCTCACAGCATAGCGGTGGAGGAGCTCAAGGTAGAAACGCCGGTCGTCGTCCGTTTCGAAGATGTCCCTCCCCTGGTTTCCCCGTTGAGTGACATGGTGGGGAACTCCCGGTATCACCGTTCGAAGTGGTCGCGGCAAGATGACCTCCTGATTCCCGGCGTTTCCTTGCCCGTGTCTTTTCGGTGTCTTTTCCGTATCTGTCTTTTCCGTATCCGATACCTTCCGAGAAAGGTATCCGATACCTCTTGTACCTGTGGAAGCTCGGGAGCAAGAGATGGGCCCGGTCTCCGCGCTGCAAAATCAGCGGTTACATGGTCAGGGAATGGGATCGCCGCCCACGGCGTAGCCAGCGGGAGGCCTAGAGCGGATCCGCGGTATCAGGTACCAAGCGGCTTCGGGTATCAGGTACCGAGCTAGATCCAAAGCTCGAAGCCGAGGCCGGGCCTGTCGGTCGGGTAGAGGACGCCGTCCTTGAGGATCACGGCGCCGTCGGCGGGGTCGCCGACGAGGTCGAGGTGGCCGTCGAGGTCGCAGTAGGCGACGTTCGGCCGCGCGAGCGCGAAGTGAAGTCCCGCGGCGATCCCGAGCGCCGACTCGTCGAGGCATCCGACCATCACCTCGAGCCGCGCCGCGCGCGCCACCGCGTTGATGAGGAGCGCCTCGCCGATCCCGCCCACCTTCATGAGCTTCACGTTCACCATGTCGACGAGGTCCCGCCGCGCGAGGCGGAACGCGTCGCGGAACGTGCGGAGCGATTCATCCGCCATGATGGGGAGCGCCACGCGGCTCGTCACGTGTCCGAGAAGATCCGGTTCGCTCTTCGGCGTCGGCTGCTCGATCAGCTCGAGCTTCGCCGCGCGCGTCTTCTCGACGAAGCAAAGCGAGTCCTCCACCGTGTAGCCTTGGTTCGCGTCGAAGCGGAGCTCGACCTTGGGACCGACCGCCTCGCGCACCTTGAGCACCCGCTCCGCGTCCTCGTCGACCGAGAGGCCGCCCTTGATCTTCAGCGAGCGAAACCCGCGGCCGACGGACTCGCGCGCTCGTGCGACCGTCTCCTCGAGCGGGAGAATCCCGATCGTGATGCTCGTCGGGAAGCTCCTCCGGAAGCCGCCGAGCAGCTTCCAGAGCGGGAGCCCCGCGCTCTTCCCGAGGATGTCGTGGAGCGCCATGTCGATCGAGGCGAGCGTTGAGCGCTTCATGGCGAGGTGCGGCCGGAGCGCCTCGAGCCGCTTCGTCGTCCGAAGCGGGTCGGTCCCCTTAAGCGTCTCCTCGCCGATCGTGCGGATCGCCTCGAGCACGTCCTCCGGCGTCTCGCCCGTCACGTGGAGATCGGGCGCCGCGCAGCCGAACCCGGTCACTCCCGTGTTCGTTTCAAGTCTCAAGAAAACGTTGGTCGTGGTCTCCACCGTCTCGTACGCGATCGTGTACGGGACGGCGAGCTTCATCGCGACCGGCCACGCCTCGATCCGAGTGATGCGCATGGGGGAGAGTCTAGCACGCGGCGGCGGGCCCGGCCATCCGCGCGCGGACGAGGACGGAAGCCACCCGCCGATCGAAAGGAGAAGCCGCGGGCCGTCGGCGTGGTCCTTCTTCTTCGAGACGATTTGTTTGACGCGCGAGCCCTCGCCTGCGAAAGTAGAAGAGCCGACACGCTCTTCCGGCCGAAAGCCTACGCCGTTCGCTCCCAGGAGGTGCCGTTGTGAGCTTCTGCACTCGGATCGCCGCTCTCCTTCTCTTGCTCCCTTCCATCCACCCGCCAACGCCGAGGTCCCCACCGCGCTTCTTATCGAGGGAGGACCCCTTCCCGGGGCCCCGCCCGGCCACACGATCCAATCTCTGAACAACACGGCGGTGAGCCACGGCATGAGATACGCCGTCACGGTGAACACGACGGACGGTCTCGTCACCAGAAGCCATGCGTGGGGAGGGAACTTCCCGTGCGCCGGAACGGTGCTTCGGACCGAGTCATCGATCGAGCAGTACAGGCAAAATTCCTTCGAGTCTTTTTTCGGGATCTCGAACGCGCTCGAAGTCGCCTACAGCCCGATCTGCGACGACACGGTGAACGGGTTCACCTCTCTTGACGCGGTCTATCTCGATGACACGAAGGTGATGATCGAGCGCGAGCCCTACCCGCACCTCGCGGGGAAGTACTGGAGCTTCGGGAGCCGGCCCGGGGCGACGGCGGCGGGTGCTCCGCACTTCGTCGGCGGGATCACGAGCACGCCCGGAGGAAGCACGCAGAACCGAGGGCTCTTCTACGGCTTCGGGACGACGCCGCTCCTTCTCGGAGGTTGGTCGCTCGTCGGGCTCCCCGACACGCTCGGCCACAATTCCCCCACCTTCGACTACCGCGTCTCCGCGAGCGGCAACCACTTCATCGCGAATGTTCAGACGATAACCGGATCGTCGCTGAACGACGACCATGTGGTGATCGACGGAGCGGTCGTCGTGATCGACGGTCTTCCGGTCAGCGAGAACGGGCCGGTTCCGGCGTCCGCGGGGGGATTGCTGAACGAGCTCTGGGACAACTTCGACTTTATGGGGATCACGGACGCCGGGCGATGGATGTTCACCGGCGACACGAACGCAAATGTCGCGCTCGACGAGGTGGTTGTGATCGACGGCCGGATCGCCTATCGCGAAGGAGACGTCTTGGACGGCGAGGTCCTCGCGGGGGCGATCGAAGGGGCGTACATGAACGCGGACGGGGACGTCGCGTTCATCTGGGACATCCAAGGAGGCGCGATCGAGGCGCTCTACCTCGACGAGCAGCTGCTCGTGCGCGAGGGAGACCCGGTCGACGTGAACGGCGATGGCTTCGCGGATGCCGGAACGGCGCTGACCGACTTCACCGGGATCAGCGCGCTCACGCTCAGCGATCGCGACCCGGTGGACGGGAGCGTTCGCGTCTACTTCACGGCGGATTTCGACTACCCGCCGACGGCGATCGCCGGAACGCCCTCCGAGCTGAGCGAGCCGGCGCGCGCGGTCCGTCCCGAAGCGCTCGGGCTCGTCGGGGACGAGATCGATGCGCGCGAGAGAGAAGCGTCCGGCGGCCGTCTCGTGCTGGAGGGCTATTTCGTCGTGGTCGCGTTCCCGAGCTTGACCGGCGTGGCGAGCCCGGCGGCGAACGGGTCGCATCCGGTCTCCGAACCGCTCCTTTCCGTCTCGCCGAACC
>VGIW01000055.1 GCA_016867715.1 Candidatus Eisenbacteria bacterium
GACCGCCTCCAGGAAGCGCCCGCCCTTCACGAGAACGCCGCGCCGCGCGGACGCCGCGAGCGCCGCGACGACGCTCACCGGCGTCGAGATCACGAGCGCGCACGGGCACGCGATGACGAGAAGCACGAGCGCTTGATAGACCGACCGGGACCACGCGCCGCCGAAGAGGAGCGGCGGAAGCGCCGCGACGAGAAGAGCGAGGCCGATCATGACCGGCGTGTAGATGCGCGCGAACTTCTCGACCCACTGCTCGCTCGGCGCGCGCCGCGACCTCGCCTCCTCCACCATTCGGATGATGCGCGCGACGGTCGTGTCCTTCGCCTCTTTCGTGGATCGGATCTCGACGGCGCCCTCGCCGTTGATCGTTCCGGCGAACACCTCGTCTCCTTCTTCTTTGTTCACGGGGAGCGATTCTCCCGTGATCGGAGCTTGGTTCACCGATGTCGATCCGCGGACGAGAACGCCGTCGACGGGAATCCTTCCGCCCGGCCGCACGAGCACCGTCGCGCCGGGAGGAATCGCCTCGACCGGTTTCTCCTCGGTGCGTCCCGTATCCGGATCGAGCACCGTCGCGACGGCGGGGGAGACGTCGAGCAGAGAGCGGATCGCGCGGCGCGCCCGCTCGACGCTCCACGACTCGAGAAGAAGCGCGAGCGAGAAGAGAAAGACGACCGCCGCCGCCTCGAACCACTCCCCGATCGCCATCGCGCCGGCCGCTGCGATTGTCATGAGGAGGTTCATGTCGGGCCTCGCCCGCCGCGCCGCGCGAAAGGCTTTCGGCGCGATGAACCACGCGCCCGCGATCGCGGAGGCGAGATAGAGGAGGGTCGCCGGGAGCGGAACACGTTCGGCGCCGAGGCGTCCGGCGCCGAGCACCGCGAGAAGATCGCCGCGCGCGATCCAATCGGCGGTGAAACCCGCGGCGAGAAGAACGCCGCCAAGCACGCATGCGGCTGGCTTCCCGAAGCGCTTCGAGAGGCTTTCTTCCTCGCGGGCGTCGCGTTGCATCGCGAGCCGGCTCCACGGAACCGCCGTCATTCCCGTGCGAGCGACCGCCTCTTGGATCGCGGCGGCAAGCTCCGAACCCTCCGCGACCGAGACGGTCATCTTCCCATCGAGAAGATCGAAGTCGAGATGCTCCTCGCCGCCGACAAGCGGACCAACCGCGCGCCGAAGCGCGCCGATCTCCTCGGCGCAATCCATCCCGCGAATCTTAAAGGAGAGCTTCACCGTCCTCTTCATCGCAGCCTCTCTCGATTCCGTTTCATTCGATGAAGATACCAAATCCCGCCCGGAAGGCTGCTCGGTCCCATCGGCAGCTTCCCGCGGCGCACCCCCGCGATCTCGAAGCTTGAAGACTCGCCTGTTCACCAGTTGGCAGCAGGTGCGAGTCCCGCCTGAGAAGCCCGCCCAGACACCCATCGCGCAACTTCCGAAATAATAACCGGTTAGGGTTTGCATGTCCCCCGCCACCCCGGCCGAGACTCGAACCTGAGACCAAGTGGGTGACGGCCTCGGCCTTGCCCCCCATCGACACATGAAGAAACCGCGTCTATCCTGAGAGCAGAAAGCCGAGCCGCTCGCCCACCGTGGAAACCCGTCCCTGCATCGACCCGGCGCGGGCGGCTCTCGTCTCATGCTCCGGTCTTCGGGCCGGAAGGGGACTCTTGTGTTCTGGGGACGCGGTGGCTATTTCTGGACGATTCGTGGCTTGTCCCGATCGCCGGTCGGGCGAAATAGGTGTGGTGTCCGCCAGATGCGCCTCGCGGTGTTCCTGCTGTTCGTGATCGGGGCATTCGCAACAGAGTGTTCGGCGGACGGCCCGGTTCGGCGCCTCGGCATGAGAGAAGCGATCTCGCACCACCATTTGCGGGGGAGGCTACCGGAGACCTGCCTGATTTCGTACTACGAACTCTGCTCCGGTTGGATCTGGGTGTGGTCGGGCTAACAGGTCGAGTATGCTGTCGTTTTCGATCTCCCAAACGATTGCGGTAAGCAATCGGGACAGGTGTGTGCGAACACCGGCTTTTGGTGGTACTGGCGATACACGAACCCCGGGTATCAGGTTCCGGTGACCTATTCTCTTTACGCGGCCGACTCGGCACTTTGTCGTGTGGGGGCGCCTATCGGCACACTGCCGAATCAAGATCCGATAGAACGCTGGAACGCTTATTCTGGGCTCGGAAGTACTACTTCGGATTTCGTCGCAATTGTGGCAATCTCTGCGTCGTTGCCGATGGCGGCGACCGACAACACCACAAAGAACCACGCAATCGGGTGCGCCCAAATCCCGACAGCCGTTCACAGCGCGCTGGGTTTCGTTTCTCACTGTCCGCCGACTGCAATGGAGGATGGATTGGGTCCGTGCAATCTTCTTGCAGATGGGGAATTCTACTGCGCTGCTACGACTGTCGAGCTTTCATCCTGGGGTGCGATCAAGGCGCTGTTTCGATGACGTGGCTCCCTATCGTTCATGTAAACCCCATCCGCCTGTGACCTGGTCGATTTCGTGCGCGCTCGGGGACGTTGCGAACTTTCGGACTTTGTTTCTCCACCAACTCCCCTCATAAACCAGTTCCTCGCGCATAGAGTCGAGAACCTGTCTGCACTATTCGTCTTCCGTCCCCTGTGTTCCGGCATAAGCAGATTGAGCGTGAAGTTCCGCTAGTTCGGAATGTCCACGATCTCTCCCCGATCTCCTGAATTACTCCGAATTACGCCGTTGACGGCAGGCCCGCGGCGTGCGAAACTTGTGGTCGGCTCGGCGGTTCGTCTCCCGATACCGCGGGCAAGTCTCCCCCCAAGAAAACGCGTGCGTGGTCTCGTGTTGGCCTTTGGCCACGAACCCGATGGAGAAGCTGTCATGAAGATCCGGCCGTATCGTCTCGTCGGCTCGGCGGCGCTCGCCGTCGCGCTCCTTCTCGCGCTCTTCGTCCCCGCAATCGCAGAGAACGCGACCCCGCCGGCGAGCTTCGGCTCCGGCGTGGCCGCCCTCGACGACGTGCGCGAGCTCGTGCTTCCGCAGGTCGATGTCCTACGCTATGTCGAGGAGGACGAGGAACGGATGGCCTCGGAGCCGGGCGGTCCCTACCGCTTCGCGGCGCCCCACTTCCTGAGCCTCACGCCGGATCGCGAGGGAACGTGGGAGAGCCTGCGGGATGGAAGCCGAATCTGGCGTCTTCGCGTTCATTCCGCGGGCGCGCTCTCGCTCAACTTCGGGTTCGTGCCGTTCGACTTGCCGGAAGGCGCGATCGTTCACGTCTACGATCCGGAGCGGCGCAACGTCTACGGTCCCTACGGACCTCATGACGCGGTCGAGGGCGAGTTCTGGACGCCGATTCTTCCCGGAGACCGCGCGGTGATCGAGCTCTTCGTTCCCGCCGTCGCCTCTTTCGAGCCGACCCTCTCGCTCGCGCAAGTGAGCCACGACTATCGCGGGTTCGCATCGATGGCGGCGAACAAGCTCATGCAGGGATGGTGCAACAACGACGTCATCTGCCGCGAGGGCGATCCGTGGCGGGACGACATCCGCTCGGTCGGCGTGTACACGCTGCAGGGATCGTGGACCTGCTCCGGACAAATGGTGAACAGCAACACGGAGGATCCGCCTCCTTACTTCCTCACCGCGTACCACTGCGGGATCACGTCGGGCAACGCACAGACAGTTCGCGTCTACTGGAACTACGAATCCCCGAACTGTGGGCAGCTGTGCTGCGGCAGCCTCTCGCAAAACCAGTATGGCTCCACGCTCCGCGCCCGCTACAGCACGTCCGACTTCTGTCTCATCCAGCTCTCGCGGGATCCGGACTCGTTGTTCAACGTCTACTACGCCGGCTACGACGCGACCGGGGCCGCCGTCTCGAGCAGCGTCTGCATCCACCATCCGAACTGCGACGAGAAGGCGATCAGCTTCAACACCGATCCGCTGACGGTTACTTCTTACCTCGGCACGTCGGTCCCCGGAAACGGGACGCACTGGCGCGTCGACGATTGGGAAGACGGAACGACCGAGCCCGGCTCCTCCGGCTCCGGCCTCTGGGATCCGAACCACCGGCTCGTCGGGCAGCTGCACGGCGGATACGCGTCGTGCTCGTCGATCACGTCCGACTGGTACGGAAGGCTCTCGGTCTCTTGGACCGGCGGCGGGACGAGCGCGACTCGCCTCAGGGATTGGCTCGATCCCGACAATACGGGAACGCTCGTCCTCGACGGACGCGACCCGGGAGCGATCGACACCAAGGTGGCCGACGGGCGTCCCGCCGGCGGCGACAGGAACGCCCTCTTCCCGATCACCCCGAACCCGACTCGCGGCTCCGCGCGGATTCTTTTCAATCTAAAGAAAGCAGGCGTCGTCGAGATGGAGGTCTTCAGCGCGAGCGGACGTCTCGTCTCCACGATGCCGGCCCGTTCGTTCTCCGCCGGATCGGGCGCGGTCACTTGGGACGGCGGCGGCGAGGCGGGCGATCTCCCGGCCGGCGTCTACTTCGTCCGCATGCGCATCGACGGAGAAGTCTCAGGGACCGAGAAGGTCGTGTTGCTCCGGTAGGAATGCCGATCTTCGAGTCGGCGCTACTCGATTTCGCTCTCCCGTTCGGATGAGGCCCGGGATGATCGTCCCGGGTCTCTTATTGTATACTGCGCCCGGAACCCGCGGGGGCGGGGTCCTGAAGGAGGAGCGCGATGAAGGTCGGAGCCAGGAATCAGCTCGTGGGCGAAGTCGTGGAGATTCAAAAGGGGATGCTGATGGCGAAGGCGAAGTTCAAGATCCCCGCCGACTCGACGATGGCCTCGGTGATGACCCTGGAATCGCTGGAGGATCTCGGTCTCAAGAAGGGGGACAAGGTTCGCCTCTTCATCAAGGCAATCAATGTTTTGGTGGTGAAAGAATAGCAGTATTCCGGGGACGCGATACCGATTGGGGGACGATTCGCGGTCAAGAACTGGGGGATACCATACCTGTTTCGGGGCGATTCAAGGCCCGTCTCAATCGCCGGCCGGAGGAAATAGGTATTCTGTCCCCGCGGTCCTCGGGCGAGTCGAGCACCGTGTCCCCCAAGCTTTACAGGTCGATCTTCATCCCGAGCGCGTTCGCAAGGAAGGCCCAGCAGTCCGCCTGCTCCTCGATCCTCTTGCTCGTCGGCTTCCCGCCCCCGTGCCCCGCCTTCACGTCGACTCGAATGAGAACCGACGCGGGCCCGGCCTGCGCTTCCTGCAGAGCCGCGGCGAACTTGTAGGAATGGGCCGGAACCACGCGGTCGTCGTGGTCGGCCGTGAGGATCAGCGTGGCCGGATAGGACGCGCCCGGCTTCAGATTATGCAAGGGTGAATACTTGAAGAGCCAGCGGAATTGCCCAGGATCGTCGGATGTCCCGTAGTCGGATGCCCACGCCCATCCGATCGTCCATTTGTGAAAGCGGAGCATGTCGAGCACGCCGACGTCCACGAGCACCGCTCCGAAAAGGTCCGGCCTCTGCGCGAGGCACGCCGCGGTCATGAGCCCGCCGTTGCTCGCTCCCTCGATCGAAAGCCGCGACGGCGAGGTGTATCCCTCCGCGATCAGGTGTTCCGCGGCGGCGATGAAGTCGTCGATCCCGTTCTGCTTCTTATCGAGCATTCCGTCTTCGTGCCACCGCTCCCCGTACTCGCCCCCGCCGCGCAGGTTCGCGATCGCGTAGATCCCGCCCATCTCGAGCCAAACCAAGTTCGCGACCGAGAAGAACGGCGTGATGCTGTAGTTGAAGCCGCCGTAGGCGTAGATGTGCGCAGGGTTCGAGCCGTCCCGCGCGATCCCTTTTCGATGAACCAGGAACATCGGGACGCGGGTTCCGTCCTTGCTCCGATAGAAGACCTGCTCCACCTCGTACGGAGACGGATCGAAGTCGATCCCCGGCTCGCGGAAGATTTCCGAGCGTCCGGCGACGAAATCGTAGCGGAAGACCGTCGTCGGATACGTAAAGGAAGTGAAGGCGTAGAAGAGCTCCGTTCCGTCCTGCCGTCCGCTGAGGGGCCCGAGATGGCGGAGCCCGCTGACGCCGCGGGCGCCGACGCTCCCGATCGCGGGAAGCTCGATTTCCTTCACGAGGCGCCCGTCCAGCTCGTGGATCGCAAGCCGCGCCTTGACGTCGACGAGCGACTGAAGAACGAGCTGGTGGTTCACGATCTTTCCAGCCTCAAGGATCGCGTCCGTCTCCGCCACCACCTCGCGCCAGGCCTCGCGCGCCGGATTCCCGGTATCAATCGCGACGACGCGCCGGTTCTTCGCTCCTTGCGTGGTGAGGAAGTAGAAGTCGTTTCCGATGCTGCCGGCAAGCGTGTACTCCGCGTCGAACTCGTCCAAGAGCCGTTCGATCGTCCAGGGCTTTTTCGACAGGTCCGCGAAGTGGACCGCGGCCTTCCGGCTCGTTCCCTTCGAGACGACGATCACGAGATACCGCCCGTCGTCGGTCACCGAGGGATCGAACCCGAGCTCGGGATCGTCCGGGCGCTCGTAGACGAGCTCGTCCTCGCTCTCTGCCGTCCCCACCCGGTGGTAGAAGACCTTCTGGTTCTTGTTTTGGTCCTGATAGGCCTGCCCTTCCCTCGGCGCATCGAAGCGCGCGTAGAAGAACCCGGCGCCGTCCGCGGTCCAGGCGGTCGGCGCGAACTTGATCCACTCGAGCTTGTCGGGGAGGTCCTCGTTCGATCGGAGATCGCGCACGCGCAAGGTCTGCCAGTCCGAGCCGCTCGCGCTCGTCCCGTACATCATGTAGCGCCCGTCGTCGCTGAAGGAGAGGTTCGCGAGCGCGACGGTGCCGTCCTCCGAGAGCCGGTTCGGGTCGAGAAGAACGCGCGGCTCATCCTCGAGCGTCTCCTGCGCGTAAAGAACATCCTGGTTCTGCAAGCCGTCGTTCTTGCCGAAGACGTAGCGCCCGCCGAGAAAGTAGGGGATCGAGAACTTCGGGTAGTTCCAGAGCTCCGTGAGGCGCTCGGCGATCCGATCGCGTCCTGAAATCGCGCCGAGATACGCGAAGGTCGCTTCGTTCTGAGCGCGGACCCACGCCGCGGTCTCCTCGGAGTTCGGATCCTCGAGCCACCGGTAGGGATCCGGGACCTTGATGCCGTGGTAATCGTCCACGACATCGACCTTGCGGGTATCGGGAGTGCGGATCTCCGTCCTCGCGGCGAACGCGGCGACAAGAACGAGAAGAAGGGTGAACAAGGAACGAGCGGCCAATTGCTTCATGTCTACATTTCCCCTCAGGAGGAAGTTGGGGCGTTCGCCGGCAGCAAGGAGTCTTCGCGCGCCGGCGTTCGCCGTCCGTTGCGAGCGAGCCGCGTACGATTCTAGCATCGGCGACGGAGCGCATCCAGGGCCGGAACCCCGCCCCTCCGAGGCTGGACCGGAGCGGCCGCGCGTGGTAAAATGAATCCGGTCCGGTGCGCGGCGTTCTTGCCACCGCGGCCCCGGCTCGCCCGATGCCAAACACACCTCTTTTGGAGGGAAATCCGATGTTTCGACTTCTGTTCCCGCGGACGGTCCTCGCGGCTGGCTTTCTTCTCTTCGCGCTTTTCGCGGTCCCCGACTCACCGGCGCGCGCCGAGAGAGCGGACGACGTTCGAGGAACGACGACCCCCTCGGTCGTTTTCACGGGCGATTGGGAGGAGGACCCCGAGGGAGCGGCGCGCGGGCCGGCATCGTTCGCCTTCGGAGACGATCCGATCGGCGAGGGGGCCGCCGCACTCCGAGACTCGATCTGGGAGCTCATCCAGGCGGACACGTTCCTCGCGCGCCTCCCTGCCGGCGAGGCATGCTATGTTTACTTCGACCATCTCGCGGAGTCGCTCGCCGTTCTCCTCCCGGAGGAGCCGGTCATCGCGCGCGCGTTTCAGGCGATCGACTACGCGCCTGCCTGGCTCGCCGAGGATCTTCGCGACGTGTTCAGCCGCGTCGATTCCGCGACCCAGGACACGCTCGCCGGGACGATCCTCGCCGCGTCGGATCCGATCGTCGACGAGGTCGCGTTCGTCGTCGCGCACACCGCCTATCAGGTGCTCCGGTCGGAGAACCTCTATCACGGGCTCTTCATCGAGAACGCCGAGCATGTCTACGCCTTCGACCCGTATCTCGACTACGTGGAGATCGTCGATTACGGATCCGCCGCGGCGGGCGGCGATTATTACTCGACCATACGATATTTCACAGCACAAGGAGGCGACACGGTCGAGGTCGAGATGCCGCGCGAGCGTTATTATTGGGACATCGTCCATCCCAAGATCACGGACGAGTTCCCGACGTACATCGACCCCGCGACCGGAGAGGCCGCCGACCCTCCGGTCGGGCGCTTCTGGCGCGAGTTCCTCTTCACGCACGCGGATTCCGGATATCCGGTTCTCAGCGAGAGGCTCGCCGGCTGCCAAGCGCTGTGGGAGGGGAACGTCGACAGCCAGGTGAACGGAGCGATCGGGATCCTCACGAAGTGGGTGCAGGACGTGCTCGATTTCGGCTCCGGAGCGGAGCGCCCGATCCAGCCGGTCCGCATCTATCGCCTTCATCTCGGGCGCTGCGGAGAGCACGCAGACTTCACCGCAGCGGCGGCGCGCGCGGCGCTCATCGCGACGAACTCCCCTTCGGCACCCGACGAGGACCACACGTGGAACGAGTTCTGGGACGAGCGTTGGATTCCGTGGGAGCCGGTGAACAACTATATCGACTCGGGTTGGCACTACGAAGGGTGGGGGAAGTCGTTCCTCGGCGTCTTCAACTGGCGGGGAGACGATTGGACTTGGACGTCGACCCAGCGCTACACGCCCTCCTGCTCGCTCACCGTGGCGGCGACCGACTCGGCCGGCCTTCCGATCGACGGCGCGATGGTCCGCGTCGCGCGCAGGCTCGGCCCGGGGAACTTCGTTCTCTCGACTTGGGGCCACACCGATCACAATGGGCTGGTCGGGTTCACGCTGGGCGACAACCATAACATCTTCGTTCGGATCGAGAGCTCGGTCGGAACCTTTCCGTCCGACGGAGGAGCTTACCGCAAGGCGGTCGATAGCAGCCTCCCGGGCGAGCACTACTCGTACGAGCGAATGGTGAACGGCTATCGTCCGAACATCCCGCTTCTCCCGCACGACTATCCGATACCGACGTGGGACCAATATCTCCTCCGCATGACCTGGCGCGGCCAAGAGATCGTCTACGGAAACAACCACTACGGCGGGAACACGTTCGCCGACCGCAGGGAGGGGAGCTCGATCGAGTTCTTCATCCTTCCCGAGGAGATGTTCCCGCTCTACGCCGCGGGAGACACCGCTTGGGCGTTCGAGATACGCGAGGAAGCGGACTCGGGCGATGTTTCCTTTCAGGTTCCCGAAGCGGACAACTACTATGTCGTCTTGTCGAACGGGGAGCATGTCAAGAACAAGCAGCTCATCGCGGGCACGGTCGAGCTGTACAAGAAGCGCCCACAAACCGGCATCGCGGCGGATGGCGGGTTCGCACCCTCGCGGACCGCGCTCCGCGCGAACGCGCCGAACCCGTTCAATCCTCAAACATCGATCCCGTTCTCGCTCGCGCGGGAGGAGCGTGTCGAGCTTGCGGTGTACGATCTCGGTGGGCGCTTCGTGAAGAGCCTCGTCTCCGGCCCGATGCCCGCGGGCGATCACAAGGCCGCGTGGGACGGGACCGACGCATCCGGCCGTCCTGTCGCCGCGGGCGTCTATCTGTGCCGCCTGGAGACCGAGACGGCGAAGCTCCACCGAAAGATGGTGCTCGTGAAATAACGGCTTCCCCTCTCCCGGAGACCGGTCTCTCCTCCGCGCGATCGGCGCGCGCTATCGAGAGCGTTCCGGTTTCCCCGGTCCTTCCGGCCGGTCTCTCCGGACGCGGATGTCCTTTCGCGCCCGCGGCATCCCGTTGACTCGGAACGCGCATCCCCTTACCATGCAAGGAGAAAGGGCGAGGGATCACCGCGCGGGAGCTTCATGAGCGGAGCAGGAGAAACCCATCCGAGCGCGTCTGCGGACGGGCCTTCTTCCGGAGAGGGGGGAGGCGCGGATCGGGAGGCGCGCGTTCGTACGGCCGTCCGTTCGATCACGTCCGAGTTCGAGATCACGATGGGGCGGGCGGAGGCGGTGCGGACCGCCTGCGACCGACTTCGGGAGATCCTCAAGGATGCGCCCGACCCATCCGATTGCGAGGCCCTTCTACCGCTTCCCCTTCTCCTCCGCAAGCGATCGGGAGCGGTCGCCGAGCCTCTCTTTCGCTTTCTTCTTGATTTCATTCATGCGTTAAACGATCCCTGGGCGTTCCTCGAGGGTATGCTGGAGGCGCGCGACGCCGGCCTCGCGAAAGAGGCGCTCGCGGCGGCGGTCCGCCTCGCCGACAAGGGAGCTCTCCGCGTCGATCGGAGGGTTTTAAGGTCCCTCGCAGAGCGTTCGCAAGAAGAAGGATCCGTCCTCCACGGAGGCGAGTCTCTCGATTCGATCGCGGCGCTCGCCGCGCGCGCATCCTTGGACGGCGAGACGCGCGGCGACCTCGCTTCGCTCCTCTGTCTCGACGAAGATCCGAACATCAGGCGCCTCGCCGCCCGAATCCTCGACCGGAGCGGCGAGCCGGCGCCTCCAGAAATCGCGGAGAGGCTTCTCGGCAGGGAAGCGCACGCGCTCCTCGCTCCCTATCTCGCCTTCACCCGCGCGAGCCATCTCGATCTCTTCCACATCGCGCCGAATCCCGGCTCGCCGCCGCCGCTTCTCGAGCCGCTCCGCCGCGCGGAGAAGATCTCCGATCCCTCGCTCCTCCGCGAGGTGATCGCCGAGGCCGGCTGGGCGCGCCTCAACTTCGGCATCGTCGCGGAGGAGCGTGTCGGCATCAGCGTCGCCGGCTCTTTTCCGCTCGCCGTCTCGCCCGCCGAGGAGATGCTTTTTCGCCGGGCGGAGGAGGTGCGCGAGGTCTTTCGCGTCTTTCTCTTCGTGTGCCACGGCGGGAGCCCCGCCTGCATTCGGCCCGAGGAGGGGGGCGAGGACCCGGTCGCGCGCTTCCGCACGTACAACCTCGCGCACGCGGAAGCTCTCTCCGACATCCTCGACGTCGCTCCGCTCACGCGCGAGAAGGTGCTTCGCATTCTCGATCGAATGGATCGGATCGCGGTGGATTACTCGTTCCTCTTCTCGCGGTATTCCGACGAATGCGCGATCCTTCCCGATATCTATCGAGAGCTCAAGGAAAAGGTCCTCGTCGAGCTCGAAAAGGAAACGACCGATCACTATCTCTCCGCGGAACTGACGCGGCTCGTCCAGATGTTCGAGGAACCGGGCTCGCTCGGCGAGGTCCGCACGCTCCACGGCCTGAAACGCTATCTCCATCAGCGCGGTCTCCGCCTCGGCTTCCGTCTCGTCGAGACGGCGCGCGCAACGAACCGCACGGTCGACATCGTTTCCGCTTCCGCGCGCCGCGTGCTTCAGGTCGTTCGCGCGGTCCAATACGTCGACTTCGAGCCCGAGGAAATGGGGCAGGTCGATCCCGCCGGGAGCGGGATTCCCTACCCGGTGCGCGTCGCCGTCGACGGGTTCGCTCGGCAGATTCTCCACGGCCAGGAGCGCCTTCCCGGCATCCGTGTCTTCTGCTACGGCAACGAGGTTCACTACTACATTGCCTTCGGCAACCATCCCGCGTTTCTTCGCATCGACTACGCGCCTCCGCTCCGCGGCGGAATGATCGATCTGGAATACTACGGCGTGAGCAAGAACGAGCTCACGCAGCACCCGAACCCGTCCCTCGATGGAATCCGGCTCTTCTTCCGCAACCTCGAGTTCGACATCCAGATCGACAACACTCACATCCACGCGCGCTACGACAAAGAGCGCGCCCTCGACCTCGGCGACGTTTGCGAGAAGGCCGAGGCTCTCTTCCGCCTCGTTCCCTACCTGATGGAAGTGGATTGGGTCATCGGCTCGCTCGCGCTCGATGCCGAGGCGAAGCGGAAGGTCGCGGAATCGTGGGCGGAGTCCTTCGCGATCTGGGGCGTGCTTCCCGTGCGCCATCTTCTCACGAAGGATCGGACCGGGATCGTAGTCGCCGTCGAGCCGGACGCGGCCGGCGCGCGCGAGATCGTCTGGGACGGGAAGGGGGCTTATCGGGATCGGTACAGCGCCCCGCCGCCGCCGAGCTTGATCGCCGCTCTCCGCGCGTCGCTCGGCGGCGTGGAGCCCGAGCTGCAATCGAACCTGGAGATGTGCGGGTCGCGTCCGATCGGCCAGATCCGTCTCGAGAGGCTGCTTCTCCATCCCCTCCGCGAAGCGGCGAAACGCGGCGAGATCGCCGAAAGGCCCGAAGGGTACCGAGCGCGGCCGCCCGAGATCGCCGAGCGCATCGACGAAGCCGCGCGCTTCGCGGAAATCCTCGCCGCGGGAACAAAAGCCGTCGCCGGTTCCGCGGATCTCGCAGGTCTCGTCGCCCCGCTCGAGCGAACGCTTCGCTTCCGAACCACGGGGAGCGTCAACGGCTACGAGGTCCAGCGGGCCCGGCTGTTCCTGCGGGGAGAGGTCCTCGGGATCTTCGTTCTCCGCGATGCCGGCGGCGTGATCCGTCTCGCGCTTTATGCAAGAGACGAGGTTCTTTCGCGGCGGCGCGCGAGCGCTTCGGAACCGTGGCGGGAGAACACAAACACAGACAAGGGGGAGCTTCTCGCGCTCCTCCGCGGGGGGAACTACCTCGCGCCCGGAGGAGGGTCGGCGATCGGGAATCCCGAGGAAGAGGCGGAGCGCATCTTGGAGCGGATGCGGAGACCGAACCCCCTCCGGCAAACTCCTCCGCTCCCCGGAGAGCGAATTGTTCATGGATTAAAGGCTTCGCCGGGGCGCGCGGTCGGGACCGCCCTCTTCAGCACCGAGAACCGCGACCCGCGCGATCTCGAGGGAGCGATTCTCGTCGCGCCCTCCATCCGGCCCGAGGACAACACGTTTCTCTATCACTCCGCGGGGGTCGTCTCGACGGGGGGAGGCGTCCTCTCCCACGCGGGGCTGATCGCGCTCCAGTTTCATAAACCGGCGCTCGTCGTTCCGGGACGGTGGGAGCGCGGTGAAGGCGGAGCGCTGCGGCTTGCCTATGACACGCTGGAATATCGAGAAGAGAAACAGATGATCGGCGTTTACGAGACGGCCGTCCGGCGCGACATGCGCGAGCGGGAGCATCACCTGAGGGAAGGGGATCTCGTCGTGCTCGACGCGGACGAAGGGACCCTTCGAGTCCTCGGCCAGGATCCCGAAGCGCTCGCGCTCCACAACGGGTTCCGTCACTTCGGAGAGACGTCGAGCCGCCTCGCGCGCGCGACCGACGAAAAGGAGATCCTCGTTCTGAGGGGAGACCGTCTTCGCGCGCGCCATCAGATCGAGAAGCACCTTCGAAGGCTGTCTGAGCCGGTCCTCGCGCGGCACGCCGCTCACGAGCTCCTTCTCGGCCACCCTCTCTCCGGGAACGGAGGGGCAAGGAGCGAGAAGGCCGCTCTTCTCTCACTCCTCCTCGAAAACCCGCGCGTCACGGAAGCCGCCCGCAGGCAGCTTCTCAAGATCGCGGGAGAGCTCGCCGATCGCTCTCGCGCCCTCGCCGCGGAGGCGGAGAGACGGATCCCGACTTCGCCGTTCGCGTACGAGACGGTCATCCTTCGTCTTCGCCTGATCAAGCTGTGCGAGGCGCTGCGGGAAGCTCTCGATTCCCTTCGTGTCTGTCATGTAGAGACCGAAATCGAATCGTGTGGAGACGCCGGGCCGGTCGAGATCCTCTCTCGCGCGCGTCTCGAGGATCTCCGCGACCGCCTCCTCGCGGAAATCGAAGAGAGCGCTTCGTCTCCGGAGGAAAGCCCGATGCTCCGGCATCTCCTCCAGCGCGTGGAGCGGCTCGATCTCGTTCTCGGCGCTCCGCCCGAGGACGGCGCGGGGAAGAAGATCGTGCGGGCCCGCGCCCGGAAGCGCATCGAACAACAGGACGAGAAGGCCCGCGCCCGAGCGGCGGGGAAGTGGGTGCTCCGCGCGGAGGACGGCGGCTTCGAGCTTCACCCGTTCACCGGATGGAAGGCGGCGAACCTCGCCGAGCTGGAACGAATCGTCGGAAGAGGACACGTTCCGCCGTGGTTCGTCGTCGCAGATCGCGCTTTCCGGGCCGCGCTCGGTTCTTCGATCGGAAGAGCCGCCGCGACGCTCGGCCCGGCGGTTCAGGAGAAGACGACTCTTCGATCGGCGATCGATCGAATCCTCGAGAAGAAAGACGCCGACAATCGCGAGAAGTCGTCGGAGATCCGCCGCCTTTGGGACGAGATTCGCCTTCCGGATGAACTCGCGTCCGAGGTCCTCGACGCGTATCGCGCCTTCGGCCGGGAGGCGGACGACGGCGACTTCCCTTTCGTCGCGATCCGGTCCTCCGCGCGCGAGGAGGATGTGGAGACGGCCGCTCGCGCCGGCGAGTTCGACACGTATCTCTTCATCCGCGGCGAGGCGGCGCTTATCGAACACCTCAAGAAGGCGTGGAGCGGCCTCTGGACGGAACGTGCGATTCACAACCGCGCGGTTCTCGGGAGGGATGTCGAGGAGACCGGCGGCGGGATTCTGATCCAGAGGACCGTCCGCTCGCGCGTCTCCGGGGTTCTCCTCACGATCAACGTCGCGGAGGGCGACCTTCGAGAGATGGTGATCAACGCCGGGCTCGGGCTCGGCGAAGGGATTGTCTCGGGGATCGTCGCGGCCGATCAGATCCTCGTCGCCAAGGAAGGGGACATCGAGAACGCCCCGCTCCGTTTTCGCTACATCACGAGCGACAAGACCGAGCAGGTCGTCTTCAACAAGCGCGCGGGGTTCGGAACGGTTTGCGTAGAAACTCTTTATCATCAAAGACTCCGCGCCGCCCTTGAATACGTCGAGCTCCGGGAGCTCGTCGCCGTCGCCTCGCGCCTCGAGAGGGCCTACGGCTATCCTCTGGACATCGAATACGGAATCGAAGGGGCGAAGGTCTGGATTCTTCAGGCGCGTCCGGTCGCCGTGTTCGCCGCCGATCTTCGCGAATCGATCGAACGTTATCCGCTCGCGGGCGGACGTCCCGAAAAAGATCGTCCGAAACCGAAGGAGAAGACCTCATGATCCGACGAGAGGATTCCATCGCGTACCACACCGCGGATCGTCCGGGGAAGATCGAGCTCCGATTGACGAAATCCTGCCTCGGCCCGCGCGAGATGCGTCTGGCTTATCTCCCCGGCGCCTCCTTCCCTTCGGAGGAGATCGCGCGCGATCGCGCGAAGGTCTTCCAGTACACGGCGCGGGGGAACCTCGTCGGCGTCATCACGAACGGGACCGCGGTCCCCGGCCTCGGCGACGTCGGCCCCGAGGCGGCGAAGCCGATGCAGGAAGGAATGGCGGTTCTTTTCAAGAGGCTGGCGGATATCGACGTCTTCGACATCGAGCTCGACACGAAGAACCCCGACGAGATCATCGAGACGATTCGGTTCATCGAGCCGACCTTCGGCGGGATCAACCTGAAGGACATCCGCGCCCCCGAGGGCCTCGTCATCTACCAGAAGCTCTGCGAAACGCTCCGAATTCCGGTCTTTCACGAGAACCTGTACAGCACCGCGGTCGTCGCGTCGGCGGCGCTTCTCAACGCGCTCGATCTCGTCGAGAAGAAGATCGACGAGGTGCGCGTCGTTGTTTGCGGCGCGGGAACAGTCGGGACCGGGTGCGTGCGCCTCTTCCTTCGAATCGGCGTCCGGCCGGAGAACCTGCTCGTCTACGACGCCAAGGGGCTCGTCCATCCCGATCGCGAGGATCTCTTCGATTATCAGAGGGAATACGCGCGCGCAGAGAACGCGCGCACTCTCGATGGCGGCTTGAAAGGCGCCGACGTCTTTCTCGGCGCCTCCGCGGGCGGCGTGCTCACCCAGGAGATGCTGCGAGGGATGGGGCGCTATCCGATCGTCTTCGCCCTCGCCACGCCGGAACCGGAAATCGAGTTCGAGGCGGCCCGCGCGAGCCGGCGGGACGTCATCGTCGCGACCGCTCTCGGGCAGTATCCGAACGCGGTCGTCGACCTCCTCAGCTTCCCGTACATCTTTCGCGGGGCTCTCGACGTGCAGGCCACGCGCATCACCGAGGGGATGCTCGAGGCGGCGGCGCGGGCGCTTGCCAACCTCGCGCGCGAGGACGTCGTGGAGGAAGTCGAGCGAGCCTACGGAAACGAGCGCTTCAGCTTCGGCCCCGAGTATCTTCTGCCGAAACCGATCGACCCGCGCATCCTCGTGCGCGAATCGGCCGCGGTCGCCGAACGCGCGATCGCCGAGGGGATCGCTCGCCGTCCGATCGAGACCCGTCTCTACGAAGAGAGCCTCAACATCAGGATCGGAACCGGAAGGGAGACGCTCCGCGGCCTTATCTTCCGCGCGCGCCAGGAGAACATGCGCGTCGTCTTTTCCGACGGCGCCAACGAGACGATCCTTCGCGCATGCAGCATCCTCGAGGACGAGAAGATCGCGAACCCCGTTCTCCTTGGAGCGGAAGACGAGGTGCGGAGCCGGATTGAGAAGCTCGGTCTCGATCTCGCAGGGGTCTCGGTCGTCGATCCGGAACGGAGCCCGCGTTTCGAGCACCATCTCGGCGAGTACTTCCGGATGCGCCGCCGCAAGGGACTCATGCGGGTCGCCGCGGCGCGGCGACTCCGGCAGCCGGATATCTTCGGCGCGATGATGCTCCACTCGGGCGACGCAGATCTTCTCGTCGCCGGCGTCACGACGCACTACGCCGAGTCGCTCCGCACGATCCTCGAGGTGATCGGACCCCTTCCTGGAATCCGCAAGGTCTCCAGTCTCTACATGGTGCTCCTTCCGAAAAAAACCTACTTCCTCGCGGACTGCGCGGTGAACATCGACCCGAGCGCGGAGGAGCTCGCCGAAACCGCCCTTCTCGCCGCCGGAATGGCCCGTTCGCTCGGGATCGAGCCGCGCGTCGCCATGCTCTCCTTCTCGAATTTCGGGAGCGTGGACCATCCCTTCACGCGCAAAGTACGCGACGCGACCGCGATCGCGAAGGCACGCGCGCCCGAACTCGTCATCGACGGCGAGATGCAGCTCGCCACCGCGGTCGACGGATCGCTTCGCCAAGAGTACTTCCCCTTCTCGAACCTCGAGAGGGACGCCAACGTGCTGGTCTTCCCCGACCTCCAATCCGGAAACCTCGCCCTTCATCTTCTCCAGCACGTGGGAGAGGCGGTCCTCATCGGGCCCGCCCTCCTCGGGGCGCGCCTTCCGGTTCATCTTCTCCAATACGGGCAAACCGTGGAGGACGTCGTGAACCTCACCGCGCTCGGCGTGGTCCAGGCGGCCGAGAGGCGCGGCGCGTGAGAAAAAGGATGGAAGCGGGCGGCCGGCGATGGTAGCTTCTCCGAAAGCCGCCCCGGCGCTTCCGCCCGACAGGGCAACCCCAACGAGCGGAGAATGAGAAGCTCGCACGTTCGAATGCTCGCGTCTCTTTTCGTTCTCCTCGCAGCCGGCGAGGTCTCGGCCGGCCCGCGCGTCGCCCCGCACTTCGGGGTGCGTGTCCGGCAGGAGATCCAGCCGAACGTATTTTGGTTCGATCCCGAAGAAGACGATCGAAACTGGATGCGCTATCGCACGCAGGCCGGTCTGTGCGTGCAACTCCGCGCGGAGCACGCGCTCGACGTGCGCCTCGTGAACGAGTTCCGAAAGACGTACGAACCGGACACCAAGACGGACTATAGCGAGATCGTCTTAGATCGTCTCGCGTGGATCTGGACGCGCGAAGACGGGCGGCCGTTCGCGCTCACTTTCGGGCGACAGGATATCGTATGGGGCGACGGCTTCCTGATCCGCGACGGGACTTCTCTGGACGGAAGCCGCACGATGTACATGGACGGGATCCGCGCCCTCCTCCCAGGAGACAGAAGGACATGGGACTTCTCTCTCATGGCGAACCCGAAGAGAGATCCGTGGGTCGTGGCGCGCGACAAGAAGCGCTCGCTTCGGGACGCCGATCAACAAGCGCTCGCCCTCCGCTGCTTCACGCCGTCCGGTTGGGAGGCGGCGCTCATCGGCATCGGCGAGAAGGACCCGGACGGCTTGCGGCCCCCATACAACGGCTGGACGCTCGGCCTCCGCCGCGAGTGGAAGCAGGCGTCTCTTCGGCGCGGCGAGGCCGAAGTCGCTCTCCAGCGGAAGGAGGGCGGCGAGGGGACAGGCCTCGCCTTCGCGTGGAACGCGGCGCGCGCCCGGATGCTCGGGAAGAAGACCTCCGGCGAGATCGGGTTCTTCTACTACTCCGGCGAGAGCGAGAACTTCCGAGCGTTCCGCGGGATCTACGGGCGCTGGCCGAAGTGGAGCGAGATGTGGGTCTACTCGCTCATCGGAGAAGGGGGCGCCTCCGAGTGGCGGAATCTCGCTTCGCCGTACTTCACGCTTCGGCGCTCTCCCCTCGCCGATCGCCCGGCGCTTCTCGAACGCCTCGCGTTCCGCGCGACGATGCTCGTCCCGTGGGCGCCCGAGCCGAACTGGGAGGATCGCGGGCTTCTCTCCGTGATCGAACTTCGCACGAACCTCGCGCGCGGTTTCTCCGGGCAACTCCTCTGGGAATGGCATGTCGACGGTTCGTATCCGAAGGAAATGACGGAGAACGCCCATTTCATGCGATGGCAGATCGCCTACGATCTGAAATAGGAAGACGATGGGACCGTTTCACATTCCTTGGTCGACGTTCGGGGCGTTCCTCACCGCAGCGGCGGCGATCGCTCTCGCCGTCGTCTGGGCGCTCGGCGATCTCTCCCGCGAGAAGAGAGAGAAGGACCGGGATCGATGAGCGTCACCGTCGCCGTTCTCGTCCTCTACATCGCCGCCCTCGCGATCATCGGGTACGCGCTCCGCGGGCGTTCCAAGAGCGCGGAGGATTTCGTGATCGGCGGGCGGACCGTCGGTCCCTGGGTCACGGCGCTCTCTTTCGTCGCCGCCTACTTCTCGAGCGTCGTCATCATCGGCGGCGGCGCGTTCGGCTGGAAGTTCGGCCTCGCGACGATTTGGATCGGCGCGACGAACGTGCTCCTCGGGACGACCCTCGCGTGGATCGTGCTCGGACGCCGCGTGCGGCACTTCACCGAACGGCTCGGCGCCACGACCCTCTCCGGATTCTTCGCCGCGCGCTACGGATCGCCCTCGATCCGCGTCTTCAGCGCGGCCCTGACCGGCGTCTTCCTCATCGTGTACAACGTAAGCGTCCTGAAAGGGATGGCGAACGCGTTCGAGGTCCTGATGGACATGCCCTACCGCGCAGCGGTTCTCCTCTCAGGACTCGTGATCCTCTTCTACACGGCGACTGGAGGATACCTCGCAGTCGTCTGGACGAGCTTCCTGCAGGGGATCGTGATGATCGCCGCGCTCGTTCTTCTCGCGGTTTTCTCGGTGCAACGCGCGGGCGGGCTCTCCGGTCTCGCCGACCGTCTTGCTCTCGTCGATCCGGGACTCGTCTCCACTCCGGGGGTGTGGGGTTGGGCGGGGCTTCTCAGCTTCTCGTTCATCGTGAGCCTCGGCGTCTGGGGGATGCCGCAGCTTCTCATTCGTTTCTATTCGATCCGAAACGCGCGCATGCTCCGCGTCGGCGTCGTTGTCGTGAGCATCGGCGCGTCGATCGCGCTCGTCCCCTATCTCTGCGGCGCGGCCGCGCGCGTCCTCGTTCCCGACGTGGCGAGCCCCGATCTCGCGATCCCCGCGCTCACCCGTCTCGTCCTGAACGATTGGGGCGGCGCGCTTTTCCTCGCGGGAGTGGTGGCCGCCGGCATGAGCACGTTCGCGGGCGTTCTTCTCATCATCTCGAGCTCGCTCGTGCGGGACGTGTGGATCGAGGGGCTCGGACGTCCGCTCCCCCCCGGCGCGGAGCTCCGCGCGAACCGCGCGATGAGCCTCGTCGTCGGCGTCGTGAGCGTGGCGGTTGCGATGAAGCCGCCGGCCCTCATCCTCGTCCTCACCGCCTTCTCGTGGGCGGTCGTCGCCTCGACGAACCTCTGGCCTCTCCTCTTCGGCATCTACTGGAGGCGGACGAGCCCCGCGGCCGTGATGGCGAGCATGGCGGCGGGGGCCGGCTCCGCGCTCCTCTGGCAAGCCTTGCACCGCTTCCTTCCCGCGTCGTGGAAGGGGGTTCACGGCTTTCTCGTCGGGCTCTTCGTCGGCCTCGTCGTGATCGTCGCGGGGAACGCCCTCGGCCGTCCCGCCCCCGAAACCGCGATCCGCCGGGCCTGGGGAGAGGAGCCGTCCGCGCGCTCACCTTCCGCTTCCCTCTGATGCCGGTTTGTGGCATAATGATTGCCACCGCAACGTTCGCCCTGCCGGCGCGCTGGGGATCTGCTCCGTTCCGCATCTCGACGCGCCGGTGAGGACGCCCAGCGGGCGAACGAGGATCGGCCGATGCCCGACGCCAAGAAACCGAAACGCTCGCGCCTCGAGGAGAACCTCGCGAAGCGCCTCCAGATCGAGCAGTTTCTCGTCGGGACCTCGGGCGCGTTCATCAACACGCCGGCTGGGAAGATCGACGCGGCGATCGTCGATGCGCTCCGGCGCACCGGCGAGCTGACCGGCGTCGACAACACCGCGCTCCTCCTTTTCTCGCAGGACAAGTCGGTCTTCTCGCACGCAAGCGTCTGGTCTCGAACCGAGGGGGCGTGCGAAGGCCCCCAGGAAATCGAGACCGGTTCTTTCCCTTGGATGATGGGGAAGATATTGAACCGAGAGACCGTGGTGCTCGATCTGTCCGAGGGCATTCCCCCCGAAGCCGAACGGGAGCGCGCGTGGCTTCTCCGGATGGGGATCCGCGCTTCTCTCAACGCGCCGGTCTTTTGCAGCGAGGACGTGCACGGTTTCGTCAGGTTCGTCCTCTCCGCCCGGAGCGAGGAGAACCTCTTCCCGAACGAGGATCTCCTTCTCGTTCTCCGGGCCCTCGGCGCCATCTTCGGGAACGCGATCACGCGCAAGCGGAACGAGGAGCGGGCCCGGCAGGACGAGGAGCGCTACCAAAGGATCGTCGAGCAGTCCCTTCTCGGGATTCTGATCGTGCAGGGGGAGGACCCCCGCGTCGTTCTCGCGAACCGCGCCGCCGCGGAGATGCTCGGGTTCTCCCACGAGGAGATCCTCGGGCTCCCGCCTGGAGGCCTCCTTGGGGTTTCCCACCCGGAGGAGAAGGAGCGCCTCCTCGGCACCTACCGGGAGCGTCTCCTCGGTGTCGATCATCCTCCGGAGAGCGAGATCCGTGTCGTCCGCCGGGACGGCTACGTTCGTTGGCTCCGAGTCTACTCGGCGGCGATCGAGTACGGCGGCGAGCCGGCCGTCCAGCTCCTCTGCATCGACAACACGGCGCGGAAGAAGGCCGAGGAGGCGCTCCGTCGGAGCGAGGAGAACTACCGCACGCTCGCGGAATCCTCGCCCGACTTCATCTTCGTCATCGATGCGGATCTTCGGGTGAAGTACATCAACACGGCGGCGGGACAGGCGGTCGGCCTGACCCCGGAGGAGGCGCTTGGCAGGCGGCTCGATCAAGTCTTC
>VGIW01000056.1 GCA_016867715.1 Candidatus Eisenbacteria bacterium
CCGTGAGCTCATTTGCGCGCGGATCCCCGAGATCGACGAAGAGGATCGCCCGGGAAGCGAGAGGGGTCGCGAGAAGAAGCAGCAAGACGAGCGCGATTGTTCGTGTCTTCATCGGCCTCCTCCACCCGACTCGCGCGCTGCATCGCTCGACAGCTTCCGGAGCCGAACCGCCGTTCCATACGCGACGATTTCCGCCGCGTGCTGCATCACCTCCGAGGTCGCGAAGCGCACCGTGACGATCCCGTCGGCGCCGAGTCTTCTCGCTTCCGCCGCCATCCGATCGAGCGCCTGCTCCCGAGCCTCGGCGAGCATCTTCGTGTATTCATCGATCTCCCCCCCGACGAGGTTCCTGAGTCCGGCCACGAGGTCTCGCCCGAGATGCCTCGCTCTGACGGTGTTCCCCCTCACGAGGCCGAGGCACTCGACCGCCTCATGACCCGGAACGGCATCCGCCGTGCAGATGATCATCGCTGAACCCTCCGGTACGGATCGCGCACCCACGCGTACAGGCGCTGTCTCGCGACCGACACGAAGAGTACCACGATCCCGAGAAGCGCACACCCGATCCCGATTCGGACGACCGCCGGAAGGGACGCGTCGCGCCAAATCGAGAGGAACGCATGATACGCTCCGAACACGAGGACGACGATCGCGCCGATGGAAAGAAGGATCCAGCCCGCGCCGCGCTCCATCCGGTTGTACACGCGCCCCCAGTAGAGTTCCCAATCCCGATCCTCGCGATCGGACAATCTCATCCCGGCCGTCACCTCCTTTACACGACGAAGGGCATCAAGCTCCGCGCGGCACGCCGGGCAGGCCTCGAGGTGCTCCTCGAAGCGCCGCCTCGCCTCGGCCTCCATCTCCCCGTCGAGATACGCCATCGAGGCGTTCGGAAACTCCTCACACCGCACGGGGCCCCTCCCCTCCGATGAGCCTCTCTTTCAACTTCTGCCGGGCGTGAAAAAGACGGGACATGACCGTTCCGATCGGCACGCCGAGGATCTCCGCGATCTCGCGGTAACGGTACCCTTCGAGGTCCTTCAACACGATCACCTCCCGGCTCTTCAGGTCCAACGCGGCGAGCCCTCTCCACACGCGCTCCGCCGCCTCGCTCCGCTCCGCGAGAAGATCGGGGCGGAAGCGCTCCCCGGCGTCCGGCTCTCGTCCCTCCTCGGCCATCTCGTCGAGCGAATCGAACCCGCGCGATCTCCGCCTGGCGAGCGCCGTAAGACAGAGGTTCCGCAGAATGCGGAAGAACCAAGGGGCGAAGTCGCTCGCCGGATCGAAGCCGCGAATCGCGCGGAACGCGCGGACGAAGGCTTCCTGCGAGATGTCGTACGCCTCCTCGCAGTCTCCGAGCATGCCGAGCGCCGTGAAGTACGCCCGCTTCATGTAGGCGTTCACGATCGGGCCGAACGCTTCTCGATCGCCCTCTCGGCATCGCGCGATCCACTGCCGCTCTTCCTGTCTGTTCATCGGGCGATCGCGATCTCCGATCGAAGCGCCTCACGAGAGCATACCCCGCCGGCGCCTCTCCTATTCACTCGCGCGCTCCCCGGTCCCGCCCTCCAACGGCGGCCGCAAGCGCAAGAACCGAGGACCTTTACACTGCCCGACCATTCTCGTATGTTTATGGATCGGGAGCAAGCCGAACATGGGAAAGACCCCGACCGTTCGAAGCTGGCGGATCTTCTACGATCGTCTGCTCAAGAACGACGAGTATCGGAGCAGCATCGATCCATCGCGATACGGCCCGTACCACACGTACCGGGAGCAGTTCGTCCGCGTCGACCGGCTCCTCAAACGGTATCCGCGAAACATCACCGCGATCCCGATCGGGACAAGCGTCGGCGGCGAGCCGATCTGGGTCTTCCGCGTGTCGAACACGGAAGAGGCGGCGGAACCGCGCGCGTGTTTCCTCGTGTTGTCTCTTCTCCACGCAATCGAGTTCGTCGGCGCCGAGGCGAACCTCGCGCTCTTCCAGCGTTTCGTCGCCAACATGAACAAGAACCCGGCGCTCGCGAACCGCGAGGTTCACTTCCTCCCGATCCTGAATCCCGACGGCTACCTCGAGGTGGAGAGAGAGCTCACGAAGGGGAGAGCGCGCTTTCACCGCGGCAACCGGCGCGGGGTCGATCTCAACAGAAACTTCGGGGCGTTCTTCTCGAGGCGGTACCTATGGCACCGAGTCCTCCGGAAGATCTACGATCCCGGACCGCGCCCCTTCAGCGAGCCGGAAACGGCGGCCCTCCGTTCCCACCTTCTCGAGCACCGCTTCGATTTCGCGCTCTCCCTCCATTCCTTCGGCGGACGATTCCTCTTTCCGTACGGTGGGAAGCGCGAGAAGTCGCGGATCGACTCGTGGTACCGCGAGACCGCGCGGGCGCTCATCGACCAGCAGCCGCATTACGGATACAAGGCGGGCCAGCTCGCACGCGCGTTTCCGCTCTTCCTCGTCCGAGGGAGCGAGGCGGATTACCTTCACGAAACGTTCGGCACGCGAACGCTCGTCGTCGAGATCGGGCGGAACGGCCCTCGTGTTCTCCACCCGCGCAATCTCCTTGCTCCGTTTCCTCTCTTCAATCCGAAGGATCTCCAGCGCGAGCTCGACAACCTGATGGATCCTTTCTTCTTCTTCCTTTCAATGAACCGCGAGAAGCGCGGATAGGACGGAAGGCAGTGAAGCGGAGAACAGCCGGCGCATGCGGAGCCCTCGCCGCCGCATGCCTTGTCGCGGCCTCGATCGCGGGCTGCGGGCCGCGCCCGCAGCCGGTATTCCTCTTCGCCGATTCGACGGCGGTTCGGCTCGAGGCGGGAAGGAAGGATTCGGCGCCCGATCCGGGTCTGGATCCGGCGTGCGAGGATCTCCATGCGCACGCGAGAGAGACCGGCTCGCTCGCGCTACTTCTCGAGGCGGCCGAGTCGCACGGCTGCGAGGTCGCCCGATCGGATCTCGGGTTCCGTCTTCTTCTCCGCGGAAGCCGGGCGCGCGGAAGCGCGCTTCTCAACGATGTAAACGATCAAGTCATGAATCGATTCGAGCGCGCGGCGCACCGCGCCCGGCTCGCGTTCCTCGCGCTCGGCGAGGATTCGCTCCGCGCGGCGGTCGGCCTGCTCGAAAGAGACTACGCGGGACGCTTCGAGACGCTCCTCATCCGGAGCGCGGCGGACCTTCGCGCGGGGAGGCTTCGGGAGGCACGGGAGGGTTTCGAGGAGGGGGCGATCCTCCGGCCCGCGGATCCTCTCCCCCTCGTCCTTCTTGGAGAATCCGCCTTTCGCGACGGCTTCTTCGGCGCGGCGAGCGACGCCTTCCGCCGAGCTCTCGCGCTCGACCCGCGGGATCCTCTCGCGCCGATCGGGCTCGCCTCGATCCTCTACTCGGAGGGTCTCCTTCTCGAGGCCGAGGGTCTCCTCGCGCGCGCTCCCGTCCCGAACCCGCACGGCGTCGAGGGGACAAGGCCCTACTTCCTGCACCGGGCGGCGGAGGCGAACCTTCGTTTCGCCGACGGGAAGTTTCGCATCGCGAGAGAAGTGCTCGCGCGCGCGCGGAACGAGGCGTACCGACTCGGGGACGAGGAGAGTTTGATCGATCTCACCGTCCGTCGCTTCCACGTCTTCCTCGAGGAGGAGGCGACCGATTCCGCCGCCGCCGAGCTCTCCGAGCTCCGTTTCCGGGAAGCGGTCCGCAGAGTCCGTCCGGAAGGACCGGCGGCCGTCCCTTACTACGAAGGGCTTCTCGGCGCCTTTCGAGACGACTACGGCGCGGTTACCGCCAAACGACTGGAGCTCGTGACGATTCCCGGCGCGGACGCGTTTCTCGCGGACCTGATCGAGGGGATCTTCGAGGCGAGAAGAGGATTGGGGGGCGAGGCGGCGATCCCCCTTCGCCGGGCTCTTCGTCGAGGCGAGAGCGCGCTCGCTCGTCACTATCTCGGCCGCGCGTCCATCGCGCGAGCGAGGTGGGGAGACGCGATCGCGAACCTCGAATGGGTCGTCAACCGCGGCGAGTCTCTTCTCGATTCCCCGCTCCTTCTCCCGCTCTCCTATTACTATCTCGGCAGGGCCTTCGAAGAGCGCGGGGACCGCTTGGACGCGGAGCTCGCCTATCGCGAGTTCCTTCACTCCTGGAGGGACGCGGATGCCCATCGCGCGGAAGTCTCGCACGCGCGCGCGTATCTCCGGATCAAGAGCCCGGTTGGAGAGCGCGAGAACCGGTAGGCGGATTCTCTTCCAGACGAAAACATTTTTCTTGCCGTTCCGATCGCTTTGTGCTAAAGTTCCGCGAGGCTTTCCCTCAGCGGCCTCGGCATCGTCCGGAGCGGCTGGAAAACCCGGGGTAGCCGAGAGAGAAGCGAGGCCTTCCGGGAACTAGCGGAACCCCGGAGGGCCGTTCTGTGTCGGGGGAGAGCGGGGCGCGGTCTACTCGCCCGCGGCGAGCCTTCCTCCGTCCACCGGAAGGGCGGCGCCGGTGATGAACGTTCCCTCCACGAGGAGGAAGCGAACGGCGGAGGCGATGTCGTCGGGAGACCCCGCGCGTTTCAAGAGCGTCTTCGAGATCGCTTCTTCCATCGTCTCGACCCCTCGAGCCTCCGGCGGGAGAATCGGACCCGGAAGAATCGCGTTCACGCGAATCCGCGGCGCGAGCGCGGCGGCGAGCCCCCGTGTGAGGCCGATGAGCCCCGCCTTGGAGGCCCCGTACGCGAGATAGCCCGGCCAGAGACGGACGCCGCCAGTGTCGGCGATGTTGACGATCACTCCTTCGTTCATGCGGGAAGCAACCGCTTGCGTGAGGAAGAAGACCGCCTTGAGGTTGACGTCGTGGAAGAGATCCCACTCCTCCTCGGCCGTCTCAAAGAACGGAGTCCTTCCGAACGTGGAGGCGTTGTTCACGAGAAAGTCGATGCGGCCCATCCGGTCCAGAACCGTCTCCGCGAGGCGCCGGATCTCCTCCACCGAACGGAGGTCCGCGCGGAACGCACAAGCACCTTCCCCGGCCTCGCGCGCCGTCGCCTCGGCCTCCCTCGCGGATTGGTCGTAGTGAACCGCCACGCGCGCCCCCTCGCGGGCGAGGCGGAGCGCGATCGCCCTTCCGATGCGCCGCCCCGCGCCGGTGACGAGCGCCACGCGGCCGGCGAGCGGCCTCCCTCTCGCTTCGTTTTCGCTCACGGCATCGGCCTCACATCTCGTGCGGCATTCGGTCCATCGGAGAGCGAAAGAAATGGTCGCCGTCGTAGTTCAAGAAGTTGCTCACGCGGCTCGTGTAGAGACACGCGAAGTCCTTCACTTGATGCCCGAAACGACTCGTCTCCTTCCCCTCTCGGAAGATCGGCCCCCAGACACGGTTGTAGCTCCGCTCGCACTCCTTCCACGTCGCGTCGCTCTGGCGATCCAGCTCCTCGATCTTTCGGCCGCGCGCTCGGATCTCCTCGTCGAGAAGAAGGATCTTCCGTTCACGGCGCGCGCGGGTGCGCGGAACCCGCTCGCTTCGATTGAGAAGCTCGAGCCGCGCCTTCTCCCTCTCAAGGGAAGATCTCTCCATGTCGATCCGGTCCCGCTCCTCCGAAAGCGCCGAGTAGAGCCTCAGCTTCGGCCCGATCTGCAGCGTGACCTTGAGCTCGAGTTCGAGCTCGAGCACCACCATCGCCGTCCGCCATCCGGCCGATTTCTTCGCCCGGAGAATATCCCCGTACGTGTGATCGCCGAAGTAGAGGATCTCGTCGCCCCGGAAGCCGAGCTTCGCCTCGAGGAAGCGCACGTTCCCCCCCTTCCCCGCGCACGGATGAAGGGCCTTCCGATGCGGCCGCGGCGCGACCGCCTTCTTTCCGTCGAAGAAGTCCGGCTTCTTCGCGTCGGTGATCACGACATCGAAGAATCGGCGCCACTCCGCGGCGTCCTCCCCCTTTCGCTCCCGGAGAAGATGGCGCATCAAGACGTCCGTGTAGTAGTACTCCGAGTTCGTGAGCAGGAAGAGCTTCTTTCCCCACGAGCGAAAGCGCTCGAGGGTCTGAAGAAGCTTGACATCGCTTTGAATGAATCGCGAAGGATTCTCGCGAATGACGCTCTTGATGCTTCCGTCCGCGTGCGCCTGATCGATCGTCTCGCGGACGTCCCGGTAGATCTTTCGGAAGTCCGGCTGCTCCCCGCTCTCCTCGAGCCGATCGATGATCGAAAGAAAGAGATAGACCTCGGGCAGATGGAAAAGTGTGTCGACCGAGGAGTAGTTCTTCGAGGAGAGGCTGACGTGGCGGCGCCGGTAGAGCGCCAGCTTCTCTCGCGAGAGCTCCTTCCTTCCGTGGAACGCGCGCGTGACGAAGTTGTGGTAGTTCGTCTTCAGGATGTTCCCGCGGAGATGGTCGATCACGAGCCCGCGGATCACGAACTCCGGGTCGTACCGGATCGCAGCGATCGCCGGAGGGTAGCCGCGCTTCCGCACGAGCCTCTGCTGGGTGACGCGAAACGCCAGCTCCTCGACCGGCAGCGGATCGTAGTGCGCGAGCGTGTGGTCGAGGTCGAAGCCGATCGCCCCGATCGAGGGGAGACGCAGATTGCGGTTCACGAAGACGCGCTGGCGCCTCGGAATCCGCCTCTCCTCGGCGGAGGAGACCGCCGGGAAGAGGCGCTCGAACGGGCCCTTGTCGTTGGCCATCGAAAGTCCCCCCGCGTCGCCGCCGGCCACGAGCGTAGACCAGCGCCCGCGAGACTGCAAGAGCCGGCGGCTCGCGTATTCCATTCCTCTCGCCGTTCGGAACCGTCTTCGCTACCATCCTCGGGAAAAGGCGATGCGGTTTCTCCCGCGGCCTCTGCTCCGCGGGAGGGAGGAAGCGATGGTTTCTCTCGCCGCGCGGGCGGCCGGATGGACTGCGTTTTGGTTCGGGACGTTCGGTCTCGCGAACGGGATCGAGCAGGTTCTCCTCTATCCGTACTGGTACCCTTCGGCGCCGGACCGCTTCGCGTACTTGATCGTTCTCTTCGCGGTCTATGCCGCCGCGGGTCTCGCGGCGGGAGTCGGAACGGCTTGCGTCGCCCTCCTCCTCGCGCGCCGCGATCGGGCGGCGCCGGGGGCCGCGTCCCTCGCGGGCCTCGCGGCGGCCTTCGTCTTCTGGGCCGGATTCTGGATCCACCGGGACTTCGTCGCCCGATCCTTCTCGGCGAGGGGGCTCGCCGTCACGCTCGCGCTCGCGTGCGCGGGGGCCGTCTGCATCCGCATCGCCCTTCGCCTCGAACCCGCTCGAGCGAGAACCGGACGCGCGCTCGCCGCGGTTCCCGCGGTCTTTCTTCTCATCGGGCTGGCCGTCGCCGCGCGAGGATCTTCCGGAACGCGCGCGCCGGAAGGGGGCCTGAACATCCTGCTCCTCGTGATCGACACGCTCCGAGCCGACCGGCTCTCCTGCTACGGGAACCCTCGCCCGGCAAGCGGCGCGATCGACCGGCTCGCGCGGGATGGAGTCCTCTTCGCGGAGACCATCGCTCCCGCTCCCCTCACTCAGCCTTCGGTCGCGACGATCCTCACGGGCCTCTATCCGGCGGCCGCCGGCGTGGTGAACCACCCGAACCGCCTGGAAGAAGGGCGCTCGACGCTCGCGGAGATCCTCTGCGAGGCCGGATATCGGACCGCCTTCGCGAACCCGCACCCGCTCCTCACGCCCGCGTGGGGATTCGACCGAGGGTGGGACGAATACCGCTACCTGCACAAGCCCTCGCGATTCGAAGCCTCGCTTCTCGCCGATCTCCTCCGAAGGCTCCGTCTCAGAGATCTCCGCACGGGATACCAAGCCGACACAGTGACCGATTTCGCCATCGACGTTTTAAGTCGCAATCGATCGGAACCGTTCTTCCTCTACGCGCACTACCTCGACCCGCACTTTCCCTATGTCCCGCCCCGCCCGTTCGATCGGCTCTTCGCGGACGCGGGGAAGCCGCGGCTCCTCGATGAGCGCCTCCCCGACGGGCGCCGGCGCATCTTTTCGATCGACGCCTCCCCCGGGGAGATGGAGGAGACGGTCGCCCTCTACGACGCGGAAATCGCCTTCACGAGCCGCGAGGTCGGCCGCCTTCTCTCCGCGCTCGACCGGCTCGGCCTTTCCGACCGGACGCTCGTCGCGCTCACCGCCGACCACGGCGAGAGCCTCGGCGAACAGGGCCTCTTCTTCGCCCACACCCACTATCTCTACGATCCGACCCAGCACGTTCCGTTGATCCTCCGCTTTCCGAATCGGTTCCCTCGCGGGAAGATCATCGAGGCGCAAGCCGGGCTCGCGGACCTCGCTCCCACCCTTCTCGACGCGGCGGGGATCCGCGCGCCGGAGGAAATGGAAGGGCAAAGCCTCCTGCCCCTTCTTCGCGGAGAAGAGACGGAAGGGCGGTTCGCGTTCGCGGAAAACGGAGAACGATCGCTCGAAGCGGCGAGGAGGAGAACCCGCGATGGCTCGTCGAGGGGGACGCGGGGAAGTGGCGCATGATCCGCGCGGACGGATGGAAGCTCATTCGAATCCCGACGCCGTCGGGTCCCGTCTACGAACTCTATGATCTCGAGAGCGATCCGGGCGAGACGACGAACCTCGCGGAACAGAGGGCGGACATCCTAGCGAGGCTTCTCGCGTCGCTCGAGGATTGGCGTCTCGCGTCCGAAACGGGCTCGTTCACGAAGACGGAGATCGACGAGGAAACCCTCGAGGGGCTCCGCTCGCTCGGGTATGTCCACTAGCCTGGAACCCGACAGGAACACGTAGGAGGTCTTCTCGGCCGGGCCCCGCGAGGAGCGCCCTTCGGACGGATGGACACGAGCCTTACGAGTACTCGATCGGCTTCTCCTCGCCGGTCAGCACGCGAAGCGCCCCCTCGGCGAGCGCCTGAAGCTCGTCCTCTCCGGGATAGACTCTGACCGGCGCGATCCATCCGACGCGTTTCGCAAGCGCGTCGACGACCTCGGAGGCGTGCGCCATGCCGCCGGTGACGAGGATCGCATCGACCCTTCCCTCGAGCACGGTCGCCGCGGCTCCGATCTCCTTCGCGATCTGATAGATCATCGCGTCGACGACGAGCCTCGCTTTCGCGTTCCCCGAGGCGATCCGATCGAGCGCCTCGCGAAGGTCGTTCGTCCCGAGATACGAGGCGATCCCCCCCCGCCGAAAGATCTTCGCCGCGATCTCCTTCTCGCCGTGCCTGCCGGAGAAGCAGAGCTTCACGAGCTTCATCACCGGAACGGAACCGGAGCGCTCGGTCGAGAAGGCGCCCTCCTCCATCGAGTTCGTCACATCGACCATCCGGCCGCCTTCGTGCGCGGAGACCGAGATCCCGCTCCCGAGATGAGCCACAACGAGCCGAAGATCCGAGTAGCGGGCGTTCGTCTCGCGCGCGTGGCGCTTCGCGACCGCCTTCGTGTTCAGCGCGTGCGAGAGGCATTCGCGATCGAGGCCTTCGAGCCCGGAGAGCCGAGCGACCGGCGGCCACTCGTCGACGCTCACCGGATCGACGATGAACGCGCACGAGCCGGGGGCTTCATCGGCGAGGGCGCGGGCCATCGGGGCGCCGAGATTCGACGCGTGATCTCCCCGCTTCGCCTCGCGAAGATCGGCGAGCATCTTCTCATTGATCGCAAAGGTTCCGCTCGGGAGGGGTTTCAGGAGCCCTCCCCGCCCGACGAACGCGTCGAGGCGCTTCGCGTCGACCCCGCGCGCCCGAAGGCAAGCCCTCGCCTTTTCGAGGCGAAGATCGAGCTGTTCGACGAGCGGGCGGCCCGCGTAGGAAGCGAGCTCCTCCTCCCCGTGGCGCGCGTTCTCCTGGAAGAGAGCGCGCGCGTCCTCGAAAAGACCGATCTTGGTCGATGTCGATCCCGGGTTCAGGGCCAGGATGCGCGCGGGACTTCTTTTATCCATGAATGATCACCCCCAGAGCGACCGCGTTCAGCTTGTCCTCGGCGCTCTCGACGCGCGACGGGATGAGAACGGGGACGCGCGCCCCCATGATCACGTGCCCGCACGCGGAACCGCCGAGATACTTGACCCCCTTCCCGAGCAGGTTCCCCGCCTCGATGTTCGGAACGACGAGGATATCCGCCCGGCCCGCGACCGGGGAGCGGATCCCCTTCGCCTCCGCCGCCGAGACGAGAAGAGCGTTGTCGAGAGCGAGAGGTCCGTACACCTCGCACGACCCGAACTCCCCGCGCTCGCCCATCTCGGTGAGCGACTTCGCGTCGACCGTCGAGGGGAGCTTCTCCGAGACCGCCTCGGTCGCGCTCATGATCGCGACGCGCGGCTTCTCGAACCCCAGCGCGCGGAAGACCTGCACCGCGTTCTCGACGATCTCCTTCTTCTGCTCGAGCGTCGGGAGAACGTTCAGCCCTCCGTCCGTCACGCCGACGAGCCGCCTACTTCCGCTCGTCCGATCCTCATAGAGGAGGACATCGCTGAGGACTCTTCCCGTGCGGAGACCCTTCTCCTTGTCGAGAACCGCGCGGAGAAGCTGATCCGTGCGGAGGTGGCCCTTGAGGAGGACCGATGCCTCTCCCTTTCTCGCGAGCGCGACGGCCGCGGCCGCCGCCTCGTCCGGCCCCGCGGCGCCGAGGATTCTCGCCTTCGCCGCGAGATCCCTCTCGCCGGCCGACTCCAGCTTCTCCCGAATCTTCCCCTCTTCGCCGACGAGAATCGGCTCGGCGATCCCGAGCGCGACCGCCCTAGAGATGGCGGAAAGCGCGACGTCGTCCGCGGCGTCGACGACCGCCACCGGCTTCGGTCCCATGTTCTTCGCGCGCTCGATCAGCTCCGCAAAGCTCGACATCGGGCGCTTCGTACTGGCGTTCGCGTTCATGCACGAAGACTCCTTCTCATACACTCAAACCATGAACGTTTCACGTCCGGGGTTGTTGGACCGCGCCCGGCCGGGGATCGAACGGACTGCGTCCGCTCGCGGCCCGACCGGGCTTTCTGTGTCCATCGATTCCTGAGGCATGGGCCCTTATCGGATGAGGACCATCTTCCGCGTCTCTCCGGCGCGCTCCGTCTCCAGCCGGGCGAAGTAGACTCCGGAGGGGACGGGACGCCCCGCTGCATCCGCGCCTTTCCAAACGACCGAATGGACCCCGCGCGCGAGCTCCGCGTCGAGAAGCCGCGCCACCCGGCGGCCCGCCGGGTTCAGAACGTCGAGCACGACGCGCGCCGGATCGGCCAAACGGAAGGAGATCGCGGTCTCCGGGTTGAACGGGTTCGGCCGGTTCCCGAGAAGAACCGCCGGCGCGGCCGGAAGCGGAGCGGACGCCACGGCCGTCGCGTCGCCGATGAGAAGATCGAACCCCATGAACCCGAGGTAAGCGGTCACCCACGCCTGGTCCATCGTGTCCGTATCGGCCGGCTGCGCCTGGATGCCGCCGTCGTCGTCCGTGTCGAACGCGCGGAGATAGTTCGTCATGTTCAGGTGGCGCGTTCCCCAGATCGGATCGCCGGTCGAGACCTCGAGGCGCTTCATCCCCAAAGCATACCACCCGTTCCACGCGTTCTCCCAGGAACCCGGATCGGCGACCGTGTCCATCTCGGCCGCGTGCGACGCGACCCAGAGCGATTCCTCCTCCGGATGATCCCGGAAGTAGGATTCGAGAAGACCCCACATCACCGCTCCACCCGACATCGCCCACTCCTCGTTCGAGAGGACCAGCGGATCGCCGTTCACCCAGTTCTTCACGCGGTTGCCGCGGCGCTCGGCGGTATCGACCCAGGTCGCGTTCCCGCGCCACACCCCGTATTCGTACAGGTTCCCCGCCGCCCAAGCCAGCACCGGCGGGTTGACGAGGTTGTGGAAACCTGTCGTTCCGGTGCGCGCCAGGTTGTGCGTGTGGAGATACCCGGCGCACGAGTCCGCGTAGTCCATGTACGACGAGTCGCCGAAGACCTCGACATATTTCATCTGTGCGCAGAGCGCCCACCCGCAGTTGTAAATGCGGTAGTAGCCGGTGACGAGGTCGTCCCCGCCCTCCTCGTCGTACGCGGGATGGCCGAGGACATACGTCCAGGAAGCTGCGAGATGATCGAGGAGTGAAGAATCTCCGGTCAGCTCGAAGAACCGCGAGAAGATCCAGATCGATTCCGAAGTGTTGTCCGTCTGGATGATGTCGAGAAGGTGTTCCCCTTCGCGGATCCCGCCGTATTCCGGGTCGAGCGTGTCCGCCACCTGCATCGAAGCGATGAAGCTCGCCGCGAGCCCGAAATCGGCGAGGTCGTCGCCGCTGAAGAAGAGGCGCGCGTCGTCCGGGAGAGGTCTCTCCCCCGCCTCGAAGGCGGCGCGGGCGCGCGCGGCGTCTTCAGGCGTCCACGGAACGGTGGCGAGCGCAGGGAGGGCGAAGAGGAGAACGGTTGCCGAGAGGAAAAGTGCGCGCCGCATGTCGGACCTCGCTTTCCGAGAAAGGCCTGCCGGTGTTCGATCATCCCGTGATGGTTTCATTCTACCAGAAACAGGGCTCTCTTTCATTAGTTCCGGAGGCGCCCCGGGAGCCCTCGGCGGCCCCGCGAGGCTCGACCGCCCCGCCGCGGAAACGGCGTTGACCCGAACCCGAGACGCCGTGGTATTCTCGGAGGCCGATTCGCGGCGGCGCGGCGGGGAACGCGCGCGAAGGATCCGCTCGCGGCCGGCGGGATGGGTCGATCCGTTCACGAGGAAGCTCGGGAGCGTCCGAAGGGGCGTTGCGGAGGGGTTCTTGTTCTCCCTTTCTTCGAGAGCGGCTCTCGGCTCCGCGTTTCTGGTCCTCCTTCTCTCCCCCGTCCTCTCGGATTCCTCTCTCGAGGACTCGGTTCCCCTCCTTCCGCGGCTCGCGGAACCGGAAGACGGCGCATCGGTCCGCGCCGAGGACGCGATGCTCCGCTGGGAAGGCGTTCCGGGCGCCGAGATCTACCACGTGTTCGTCTCCCCGCGCCCCTTCGCGCCTCCGTCCGACCTCTCCTCGATCGAAGAAGACTGGGTGCACGTCACGGCGGAGCGGAACTGGGTTCACGCGGCGCGGCTCGGGCTTCCGAAAGTCGAAAGCGAGCGATGGTTCTGGACAGCGGCGATTGAGCGGGGAGGCGTCTTCCTCGCCCCGGCGCCCCGCTCGTTCCGGCTCTTCGAACCGGATGCGTCCCTGGATGCGACCGCGCCGATCCAAAGGATCGGAACGCGGAAGAAGGAACAAGGCGCGCGCCGCGGCGCCGTTGTGTTTTCGAACGGGGAGAGAGCGACTGGAACCGCGCCGAAGGCGCTTGCCTCGACGGCCGAGAGACATTGGATCGTCCGCTTCGAAGGACCGATCCGCGAGGAATGGAAGAAAGCCATCGAACGAGAAGGAAGGCGCGCGGCGGGATATCTTCCGGACGATGCGCTCATCGTCCGCGCCTCGCCCGAAGGCGCCGAGAAGATCCTCGCCTCCCCCGGCGTCGATTGGGTCGCGCCCTATGAGGGGCGGTTCAAGATCGAAGCCTCCCTCGCGTCGCGCGCGGCCGGAGAGGAGAGGGTCGTCGCGCTCCTCTTCCCGGGCGAGAGCGCCGAGTGGACGGCCGATTCTCTCGCGCGCGCCGGCTTCGATATACTTGATCGATCAACGAATGCGATCGTTCTCCGCGCGGGCGGCGAAGGAGTCCGGCGTCTCGCCGACTTTGCGGAGATCCGCTGGATCGAGCCCTTTCGGGAACCCGTCTTCTTTAACCAGGACTGTCAATGGGTCGTGCAGACGAACACGGCCGGGAATCGAAGCATCTGGGCGCGCGGCCTTCGGGGCGAGGGGGGTCTCCTCTCCCTTTGCGACAGCGGCCTTCGCGCGCCGCATCGGATGTTCCACGACGCTCTCCGCACGATCGCCGAGTACGGGGACTTCCCGGACCACCGCAAGATCGTCGCCTATCGCAAGGCGTGCGACTCTCCCCTCATCTTCTTCGGAGACGACCCGGGCGCCTTCTATCACGGCACCCACACCGCCTGCACCCTTGCCGGAAACGACAGCACGTTCGGCGCGAGCGGGCTGGACGGAATCGCCCCCGAAGCGCGTCTCTTCTTCGTGGACGCGGGCGGGAACTCGAACATCGTGCACACGCCCGCCGACCTCGCCGACCTCTTCCTTCTCGTCTACGAGGGGAACGAGGCGGGGGCGCCGCGGATCATGTCGAACTCCTGGGGAGCCCTCGGCGGAGGGGCGTATGACTTTCGGTGCGAGCAGCTCGATCGCTTCGTGTGGGAGCACAAGGACTTCCTCCTCGTCTTCTCCAACGGAAACGGCGCAATCACAAACTCGGTCGCGTCTCCGGCGGCGAGCAAGAACTGCGTGGGGGCGGGCGGGACCGAAAACGGTTCACAGGCGAACCAAATCTACTCGAGCACGAGCCGGGGGCCGACCGACGACGGGCGCATCAAGCCGACCCTTTGCGCTCCCGCGCGGCTCGCTTCCGCCTCGGGCGAGACCGACGCCGCGTATCAAACGCTCGAGGGGACGAGCATGGCCGCGCCGTCGATCGCCGCGAGCGCGGCGCTCGTGCGCCAGTACTTCATGGAGGGGTGGTATCCCTCCGGCGTGAAGGGCGCATCGGCGTCTCATCCGCCCTCCGCGGCGCTTCTTCGCGCGATGCTCGTCTCGGGGAGCGTGTCGGATTTCGCGGGCCACGCGATTCCGTCGTTCGACATCGGCTGGGGAAGAATCCGTCTCGAGGATGCGCTCGCCTTCTCCGGCGATTCGAAGCGTCTCGCGATCACGGACGAATCCCCCGGCCTTCTCACCGGCGAGATCGATGTCTACCGCGTGACGGTCGCCTCGTCCGCCGAGCCTTTGAAGGCGGTTCTCGTCTGGACCGATTATCCTTCCTCGCCCGCCGCCTCGCGGAACCTCGTGAACGATCTCGACCTCACGGTGAGAAAGGGCGGCCTCGTCTATCTCGGCAATGTCTTCTCCGGCGGGCTTTCGGTCGCGGGGGGCGCGCGCGATTCCTTGAATGTCGAAGAATGTGTTCTTCTCGCCGGGCCGGCGGCGGGGGAATGGACGATCGAGGTGGCCGCCGCGGCCGTTCCCTTCGGACCCCAGCCGTACGCGCTCGTCGTCACCGGCGCGCTCGACGCGAACGTCGGATCGATCTCCCTCGATCGGAACTCGTACGGCGCGATCGACACGATCTTCGTGCGAGTCGAGGACGGAGACGCGCCGAGCGCTCTTGTCCTCCTCTCTTCCGACACGGAGGTCGAGCCGGAGAGCCTCGCGCTCGCGGGAAGCGGGGGCCTCTTCGTCGGAGCGTTCCCCACGGCAACCGGAGGGCCGGTTCACGGAGACGGCCTTCTTTCGGTGAGCCACGGCGATTCCATCCGCGCGGAGTACCAAGGCCGAACCGCGGGCGCCGCCGCGTGGCTTCGCGGACCGGTCTTGCGGCCGCCCGCGGCGAGCGCTCCGGACGATGCGTCCGCCGTCATTCGATGGGAGAGCGACATCCCTTCCGATTCTCGGGTCGCCTTCGGAATCGACGGGTTTCCTCTCGCCGACACGATCGTCTCACGCGATCTCGTCCTCGTTCACGAAGTCGCGATCGACGGGCTCCTTCCCGACACGACGTACCGGTTTTCCGTTTCCTCCGCCGACTTCCGTGGAAACCGGACCGCTGACGACGGCGGTTCGGCGCTCTATCGCTTCACGACCGGCGGGCGGGCGGACATCCTCCTCGTCGTTGGCGACGCGACATTCGAAGATTCGGACCGATATCGTTTTGCCCTCAATCGTTTCGGCTGGCTCGGGCGCATCGCCGAGGGGACGATTCCCCCCCTCGGGGACCGCACGCGCGGCCTTCGCAGCCATCCGGTCGTCTGGTGGCAGGCGGGATGGGAGGAGTACCCTCCGTTTTCCGACGCGGCGCGGGAGACGATCGACCGCTATCTCGCGGGAGGCGGACGCCTCGCCGCGGTCTCGCACGACGCCGTCTGGGCGCTATCCGATCCGGCTTCCCCCTTCCGGTCCGAAGAAACCGCGAGCTGGCTCGGGCGCTGCCTCAAAGCTTCCTTCCTGAGAGAACCCTCGTTCTGGAGCATCGTCTTCGGCGCGGCGAACGATCCGATCAGCGGATCCTACTCGATCGGGGGAATCTCCTACACGCCGATCCGAGGCGGCGGCGCGGGAGACGTCGTCGCGCGCGCCGCGGTCCCCGCGACGATCGATTCGGTTTGGAGCGAGAACGCGAGCCAGGGGATGATCGGGCTCCGATGGATCGATGCGTCCCCGTCCGGGCATCCGGACAGCGCGGTCTGGGGCGGGACGAAATCGCGCGGCGCGACCTACTGCTTCGAATGGTCCCGCCTGAACACGTCGAACGACGACGACTTCACCCGCGCTTCCGTCTTCGACAAGACGGTGCGATGGCTGATCGGGCGGGACCATCCGGACGTCGTCCTCACGACGTTCGCGAGCGGCGGGACGATCAACTCCTCTCCCGTCACGATCCGATGGAACGAGACGATCCACGGGGGAGTGGGCGTTGGACAAAGGCGAATCGAGTGGAGCGGCGATGGAGGCGCGTCGTGGAACACGATCGCTGCGAACGCCGGCCCCTCGCCGTGTTCGTGGAATCTCACCGGTGTGCCGAACGGTACGACGCTCCGGATTCGCGTCCTCCTGGCGGACGGCGGCAGTCCTCCGCTCCACGGAATGGACGCATCGGACGCCGACATCGTGCTCGCGATCCCGGGGAACGACACACGCGGGCCGCGGATCGTCGCCGGGAGCGCGCGCGTCGCGCCCGATCCGGTCCCGTGGGGGAGCGCGGCCGAGATTCGCGCGGCGGTCTCCGATTCCCTCAGGGGAGGATCCGCGGTCGTCGCGGCGGCTTGGTCTCTCGCGCCGGACGGGTCGGGCGAATGGACGGCGATGAGCGGGACCTGGGGGAGCGCCGCCGCCGAGGTCTTCGACACGATCGACGCCTCACTCCTCGCGCCCCCCGTCGACACGATCTGGATCCGCGGGAAGGACTCCGGCGGCATGTGGGGGGAGGCGAGCCCGCTTCACGTGGTGCTTCGAGGAGATTTCACCGGGATCGAGGACGCGGCGCCTCCCCTCTCCTTCCGCCTCCACCCAAGCGCGCCCAATCCCTTTAACCCTCAAGCGACAATTCGCTTCGATCTTCCCGCGGCGGGCGCGGCGCATCTTTCCGTCTACGACGTGAGCGGCCGGCTCGTGCGGGTTCTCGCCGACGGTCCCTTCGCCGCGGGGAGCCACGAGACCGCGTGGGACGGGCGGGACGACCGGGGCCGCGCGGTCGGAAGCGGCGTCTACCTCCTCTCCCTCGAATCCGCCGGCCGGCGCGCGACGGCGAGGACGGTCCTTCTACGTTAGCAGAATGCTCTCCCACCGATTGTTGCCATGAGCGAATGGGTCTTTACCGTATCGGCGGGTCGGAAGAAGGAACGTGATCGTGCGGAGCTCTCGCGCTCCACGGAATGTCTATCGGAGACCGTGGAGCTTCATCTTTCGGTAGAGAGTCGCGCGGCTGACCTCGAGGTATCTCGCCGACCGTTGGACATCGTCGCGGAACTCACGGAGGACGGAGGAGAGCAATTCCTTCTCCTTCCTTCGCGAGCGTTCTCGCAAGGATCTCTCTCGAGAAACACTCGCTCCTTCTCGAATCGATCGCCGGAGCAGGGTGGCCGGAATCACTCTTCCCCGAACCAGATGCGCGAGACGCGCCACTTCCATCTTGAGCTCTCGAACGTTCCCCGGCCAGTCGTAGCGAACCATCGCCAAGAGACACCCGTGGGAAAACCGAATCCGGCGTCCCCGTGCGCCCGTTTCTTCGGAGAGGAAATGCTCGGCGAGGCGCACGATGTCGCAAGGGCGATCGCGAAGCGGGAGAACATGCAGCTCGACGCCGCGCAACCGGAACAAAAGATCGGGGAGAAAAGCACCTTGTTCGACCAATGCACAGAGGTCTTTCGTGGCGGCCGCGATGGTTCGCGTGAAGACGATTCGCTCCTTGGTATCTCCCAACCTGCGAACTTCCCCCGTGTCCAGAAAGCGGAGAAGTTTGGCCTGCAAGCCGGGAGATGCTTTGTCGATCTCGTCGAGGAAGAGCGTCCCCCCATCGGCCTTCTCCAAGAGACCGAGCTTGTCGTGTGCGGCACCGGTGAACGCGCCTCGCAGGTGCCCGAAAAGCTCGCTCTCGAGAAGAGCCTCCGAGAGCGCCGCGCAATCGATCATCGCGCACGGTTTGCCGGGGCGGCCCGTTCGGTGGATCGCCCGCGCGAGAAGCTCCTTCCCCGTTCCGGTCTCGCCTGAAATGAGCACGGGGAGAGCGCTCGATGCGATCTCGCGGGCGATCGCGATCTGATCGAGGAGATCGCGGCTTTCGGTGACGATGCAGGAGAAGGGATCTTCCTCGGCGAGCCGAGGCGCCGCGGGTCTCTCGAAGAACGGCTCTTCCAGCTTCCGGCGAACCCGCTCCTCGTCCTCCTTCATCCCGGCGCGTGCGTAGAGCGCGCCGGCTTCCAGGAACTCCTTTTCCGGAAGAGAGGATCCCTCGGCCCGCTCCTCCAAGGTGCGCGCGAGCTCGATCCGATCTCGGATGAGCCGAAATGTGCCGACGGCGCGGTCGTAGAGATCGCGAGCCTCTCGCTCGCGCCCCTCTCTACGGGCGAGCCGACCGAGCGTCCGGTAGCAGGTCCCCTCCTCTCGCCGGTCCATGCACGATCGCGAGACGGAGAGCGCCTCCGTCGCGAGGGTCCTCGCCTCCTCGAGCCGCCCCTCCTCGATGCGAACATCGGCGAGCCGGCGAGCCAATTCCGGGAAGAGATCCCCCTTGGGCGCGATCTTCTTCGCGATCGCGAGACCACGCCCGAAGCAGCGAGCCGCCCGCGTCCGATCCCCCGACCGGAAGGCGAGCTCTCCCTCTTCCTCCCAACAGAGGGCCTTCGTTCGAAGGAACCTCCCCGAGTCGCACAGGGCGTGCGCTTGTTCGATCTCCGTCTTTGCCTCTCGGAGCTTGCCGAGAAGGCGGAAGGCGCGCGCCATCGCGACGCGTGTATCCGCTTCGCCGGGGCGATTGGCGACAAGACGAAAGATGTGAAGAGCGGTTTCCGAGTGGCGAAGCGCCCGAACGACGCGACCCGCACGAAGGTCAATATGAAGGAACTGCTGGTGCGCCGTCGCACCAAGGATGGGAAAACCAAGCTTGCGAATAGCCCTTAGGGCGAGGCGAAGGCTCCCTGCCGCTGAACCCAGTTCTCCAACGTTCTTCTGCACAACACTCGCGCCGAGTCGAGCACGCACCGCCCGGTAGGGGGCCCCGACCGTTTCCAGAAGCCTTGCTGAGGCTGCGAAGCAAGCAAGACCATCGTAGGGTCGGCCCGAAAGAGAGAGCGCCCAACCTCTCACATAATTGATTTCTCCGAGCGACTCGGGGTCTTTGGCCAGGCTCGTCGCGTCTTCACATGAACGGAGCGCAGCGTCGAGACGCCCCATGCGCATCTCCGCCTCCGCCATCACGGCTCGGAACCTCGACCGATGTTCGGGAGCAAGGCCTTCGGTCGTCAGAAGTTCTTGCGACATTCGGTAGGCTTCGTCAAAAAGTCCGGCGGAGACGGAAGATCGGCAGAAACGGTAAGCGGATTGGATCTTCATCGGAGAAGTCGGGGCTTCCCGAAAGGCTTTCTGAAGCTGTTGGTCATACGAGCAGGATTCAAGGTAGGCACCACAGTAGAAGAGAAGCGTCGCGATATTGTCCATGACGGTCGGGTTGGATGACGAGCGCTTCTTCAGGTCGTCGATCCCAACGAGAAGGTCTCGCTACAATTGCTTCACGATTGTCCCCTACCAGAGAACTGTGGTCAGGAGTGCAACTTGAACCAGCAGTTGCCGAAACGACATCGTTGGTTCTCGATCCGTTTCCAGGCCGGGCACGTGCGCGATCCCCTGCTGGATCCCTACCGGCGTATCCGGATCCCCTTCGACGACATCCGGCGCGAAGCCCAGCGTGTTGTTGACCTCGATGAGAGCGTAGCCTCCCGACGGGAGGACGAGCAGCGAGAGAACGACCATCGCTGCAAGAAGCCTTCTCATTCCTTTCCTCCTTGCGCGCAGGAAGAGCCGCGTGAGAGGCGAGCTCCCACTCGTGCGCTCCGACCCGTCCGTGCGGGTCGCAAATAGAATTTCCGTCTGGTGGTCCCGATCCCCGTGGCTTGCAACAAAGAATGCCATACGATTCGGCCATCCGTCAAGTGTTTTCGCTCGAGGAGAATTCTGCGAAGCCTCGAGCCGTGCGGACCTCAAGACGTCGGATCCGTCGGATCAGGGCCCAGCCGACGACTGCGAGCCTCCTCTTTCTCTTTCCGCGCGGGAAGGATTCTCACGAATGAGACCCCGGTCTCACTTGTGAGACCGGTCGAACTCGTTGAACAGGAAGAGATTCGGAAGACGCTCCCCTCGAAGGACCTCCTTCGTCTCAGCGGCGATCAGGCGCGCCCCCCGCCGCCCCTTCGTGCGGTGATCGCCGATCTTCTTGTGAACAAGAGAGTTGGCAAGAAGACGAGACGTTTCTTTGTCTCGGCATCTCGCTTGCTCTCTGGGTGCATTCGGCGGCTCGAAGAGACAGGACCGCCGAATCCGGGCGGGAACGACCGCCGGAAGATCTCCGGCGGAGAAGAGAGGAGGGGGTCATGAAGCCGATCGCAGGAATCGCCGGGATGTTGTGGGTCGCTCTTTTCGTACTCGGTTTCGGGTGCGTCATGCAGGAAGGCGCCGACGGACCGGAACGGGGGGGCGTTCTCACCGCGCCGCGCATGGGGATCTCCGATTCGGAGGAGGACCGCGAACCGTGGGCGGTCTTCGTCGAGGCGCTGAAGGCGGACCCCGCGGCGCCGGACCTCTCCCTGGTCGATGCGGATTGGGAGGACGTCGACCCGGGTCTTCAGCAGTATCTCCTTGGCAGATGGGCGGAGATCGTCGGGGAGGAGAGCGCCTCTTCGGAGCTGCCGACATCCTGGACGTGCATCAAGCTGGCGTTCAACGACGACCCGGGTGACGACTGCCCCGTGAGGACGAAGCCGGAGCAGGGGTGAGATCCACTTCGACAAGCGCGCGGTGGAACCGGGGCCGGGACCTCCGGCCCCGCCTGTCCGGAAACGACCGGAAGGGGTAGAGTGAAACGAAGAAGGGTCTTCGAGGGTTCGGGGAGGGAACGTGCCGCGGCGCGCTCCTTCCCCGAACGGTCGGGGGCGAGGGGTGGATTGGGAAAGCGGGCGTTCCGACCTCGCGGGAGGATCTCATGAGCAATCGTTCGTTCGTCTTCTTGAAAGGGAGGTTTCGAAATATAACACGTGCACGATCGCTTTGGGTTGTTCTCCTTCTCGCTCTTCCCGTTGCGTCGCCGTCCGCGCCGCGCTATGCGCATGTCCCGATGGATCCCGCCTGGTGCCGTGAGGTGGGGACGGGGGAGCTTGTCGCCACGGTGGACACGGTGCTTCTTTGGTACAACGGGGAGAAGGTGTACGGGC
>VGIW01000057.1 GCA_016867715.1 Candidatus Eisenbacteria bacterium
CATCCTCTTGAATCGAAGTCGTGAGGAGAGCGGCGGCTCGGATTACTTCGCCGGCTTCGCGATCCGGCCGTCCTTGACGATCGGGACGATCGGGATGGAGTCGATGCGCGAGGAGAAGGCGACGTCCGCCTCGAGCCCGAGAGCCTTGAGGCGCTCGCCCGCCTCGGTCCCCGCCACGATGCGCGGGAGGTCGTCCCCCGCCGATCGGAAGAGGAACTCGGCGCTCTTTCCCGCGTCGTTCACCGCGAGGTCGGGGCGGCGGGCGTGGAGCCGGCTCACGATCGCGCCGGCGCAGAGCGCGTCCTCGAGCGCGAAGCGCCCGCGGTGCCCGGAGCAGAGAACGATCCAGTCCCCCTTCCCGTCGAGGTGGTCGACGAGCGCCTTCAGGTTCACGAGCGAGGCGAGCACGATCTCGCGGGCCCCCTCCGAGCGCGCCACCGCGCCCGTTCCGTTCGTCGTCGTGAAGAGGAGCGTCTTTCCGCGGACCGCCTTGGCGGTGAACTCGGAAGGGGAGTTGCCGAGCGCGTACCCCTCGATCCGCACGCCGTCCCTTTCGCCGCAAAGGAGGATCTGCTTCCTCTCGAGCGTGGAGGCGAGTCGCGTCACATCCTCGGTCGACGCGAGAGGAACGACGAGCTCGGCGCCGCTCGCGAGCGCTTTCGCGATCGTCGTGGCGGAGCGGAGAACGTCGATGACGACGACCCCCTTCCCCTTAAGCGAGGTCTCTCCGAGCTCGCCCGGTGTGAAGACGACTTCGAGCCTTGGAGGTGCGGATTTCATGAGGCGCGGCTCACCCTCTTCCCTTCTTCGCCGGCGTCGAGCTCCTCCGCGAAGCGGGTATCCGTGTCCCCCGCGAGGAACCGGGAGTGCTCGAGAAGGCGAAGATGGAACGGGATCGTGGTGCGCACCCCCTCGACGACGAACTCGCCGAGCGCTCGCCGCATGCGGACGATCGCCGCCTCGCGCGTGTCGTCCTTCACGATGAGCTTCGCGAGGAGGGAGTCGTAGTGGGGCGGGACCACGTAGCCGCTGTGAGCATGCGAATCGACGCGGACGCCGGGGCCTCCCGGCGGATGGAACGTCTCGAGCGTTCCCGCCGAGGGGATGAACCCCTTCTCCGGATCCTCGGCGTTGACCCGGCATTCGATCGAGTGCCCGCGGAAGCGGACTTCCTCCTGCTTGAAGGGGAGCGGCTCCCCGGCGGCGGCGGCGATCTGGGTTCTCACGAGGTCGATCCCCGTCACCTCCTCGGTCACCGGATGCTCCACCTGGATGCGCGTGTTCATCTCCATGAAGTAGTATTGACCGTTCGTTCGATCATAAAGGAACTCGATCGTCCCGGCCCCCTCGTAGCCGACGCCGCGCGCGCCGCGAACCGCCGCCTCCCCCATCGCCCCGCGCGTTCTCTCGTCGAGCACGGGGCACGGGGACTCCTCGATCAGCTTCTGATGTCGCCTTTGGATCGAGCAGTCCCTCTCCCCGAGATGGACGACGTTGCCGTGGGAGTCTGCGATGATCTGGAACTCGATGTGCTTCGCCGACACGATCAGCTTCTCGAGGTACACGCTCGAATCGCCGAACGCGGACTCCGCTTCGTTCCGCGCCATGCGGAGCCCCTCGGCGAGCGAGGCGTCGTCCCTCGCGATCCTCATCCCCTTCCCGCCCCCTCCCGCCGACGCCTTGACCATCACCGGATAGCCGATCTCCCGCGCGATCCGAACCGCCTCGGTGTCCGACTGGACGAGCCCCTCGCTCCCCGGGACGACCGGAACCCCCGCTTCGATCATCGTGCGGCGCGCGGCCGCCTTGTTCCCCATGCGGCGGATCACCTCGGCGCTCGGCCCGATGAAGCGAATCCCGTTCGACTCGACCATCTCCGCGAAGCGCGGGTTCTCCGCGAGGAAGCCGTAGCCGGGGTGGATCGCGTCCACTCCCGACACCTCCGCGGCGGCGAGAATGCGCGGGATGTTGAGATAGCTCTCCGCACTCGGCGGCGAGCCGACGCACACGTCCTCGTCGGCGTAGTGCACGTGCAGCGAATCCTGGTCCGCCTCCGAGTAGATCGCCACGGTCTCGATGCCGAGCTCGCGACAGGCGCGGATCACGCGGAGCGCGATCTCGCCTCGGTTCGCGATGAGGACCTTGCGGAACAAGGGGAACGCTCCTTTCGCGGCGTCAGGACTTCTCGGGACGCTTGAGGGAGAACGCGCGCTCGGCCTCTCCCTCCGCGGGCTTCCCTTCGAAGAGATCCCACGTCTTGTCGGATGTCGATTCGATGCCCCGCACGCGGAGGTCGAACTCGCTCGGGTTCGAGGAGTGCCGGAGCGCTTCCTCGTAGCTGATCTTGTTTTCCCGGTAGAGCTGCATCAGCGACTGATCGAACGTCTGCATGCCGTACTCGGTGAACCCTTCTTGGATCGCGTTCCGAATGAGCGGCGTCTTCTCCGGATCCAGAATATAGTCCCGGATCGTGGCGGTGCAAAGGAGAACCTCCACGGCCGGAATCCGCCCGGTTCGGTCCGCGCACCTCACGAGCCGCTGCGAAACGATCGCCTGGAGCGACGAGGCGAGAAGGAAGCGCACCTCTTTGTGCTGGTGCGGGGGGAAGAACGAGACCACGCGGTTGATCGTCTGGATCGAGTCGATCGTGTGGAGCGTCGAGAGAACGAGATGCCCCGTGTTCGCCGCGGTGAGCGCGACGGACATCGTGCCGATGTCGCGGATCTCGCCGATCAGGATCACGTTCGGATCCTGCCGGAGCACGTGGCGAAGCGCCCCCTCGAACGAGCGGGTGTCCTCCCCCACTTCTCTCTGGATGATGAGCCCTTTCCGGTCCTCGTGCACGAACTCGATCGGATCCTCGATCGTGATGATCTTCGCGTTCCTCGTCCGGTTGATCCGGTCGATCATCGCCGCGAGGGTGGTCGACTTGCCGCTTCCGACGGTCCCCGTGACGAGCACGAGGCCGCGCGGCTTCATCGCGATCTCCTCGACCACCTGCGGGAGGTTCAGCGCCTCGATCTCCGCGATGTGGAAGGGGACGACGCGGAACGTCATCGCGAGCGATCCGCGCTGCGTGTGGAAGTTCGCGCGGAAGCGCGCGACCCCCTCGATGTTCAGCGCGAAGTCGAGTTGGAGCTCGTCGTTCAGACCATCCTTCTGGTCCTGGGTGAGGACTTGGTCCGCCAGCGCGAGGAGATCCTCCGGCGCGAGCGCGGGAAGATCCGTGCGCCGGAGCTCGCCGTCGATCCGGTAGATCGGCGGCGCGCCGGCCTTCAAGTGAAGATCCGAAGCCCGCAGCGCGATCATCTCCTTGAGGAGCGCTTTCAGTTCGATCAAACCGCACCTCCCGCGGAAGGCCGAGGGCCCTCCGCGCCGCCTCGCGCTCGAACCCTAGGCCGGACTGAGAAGGAAGAGGGTCTGCCCGTACTCGACGGGCTGCCCGTTCTCCACGAGGATCTTGACGACGCGGCCCGCCGCTTCGGAGCGGATCTCGTTCATCAGCTTCATCGCCTCGACGATGCACACGAGCGTCCCCTTCGCGACGCGGTCCCCGAGCTTCACGTACGGGTCGGCGTCGGGCGCGGGGGCGGCGTAAAACGTGCCCACCATCGGCGACTTGATCGGGATGAGATCCCCGGTCTCCGCCTCTTCGGCGGCCGGTTTCCCCTCGATCTTCTTATCGGCCTCCGCGAGCGCCGGGAGAGGGGCTTGCGCCGCGTGGACCCCCGGCGGGGCGGATCCGATCGCGGATCTCTTCGAGACCCGGATCTTCTTGAACCACCACCACTCGATGATCTCGATCTCCTCGACGTCGCTGTGCTCGATCATCTGGATCAGCTCGCGGATCTCATCGCTGCTCCGCACGGCACGCTCCTTCAGGAAACCCGCTCCACGTAGGTTCCGGATCGGGTGTCCACCTTGATCACCTCGCCCTCTTCGATGAAGAGCGGCACCTGGACGACGGCGCCCGACTCGAGCTTCGCCGGCTTTGTCCCTCCGCTCGCGGTGTCGCCGCGGACGCCGGGATCGGTCTTGGCCACGCGAAGCTCGACGAAGTTCGGGATCTCGCAGACGACCGGTTTGCTCTCGTGGAAGAGCACGTCGATCTCCATGTTTTCCTTGAGATATTGAGTACCCTCGCCGAGGAAGTCCTCACCGAAGGTGACCTGCTCGAACGTTTGGCCGTTCATGAAGTGGTATTCGCCGTCCGACTCATACAGGAACTGCATCTTCACCCGGTCGAGCCGGACGTCGTCGAACTTCTCGCTCGCCCGGAAGGTCCGATCGATCACCGCTCCGCTCGTCACGCGGCGGAGCTTGAGGCGAACGATCGCGCCCCCCTTCCCCGGCTTGTGGTGATGTCTTTCGAGCACCGCCAGGAGCTCCCCCTCGAGGCGGATCACGTTCCCCGCCCTGAGATCCAACGCACCGATCATGGTCGCTTTGTCTTCCTCCTGTGAAGAGCATCGATCGCGCGGAGCGCGAGAAGGTAGCTCTCCTTGCCGAACCCGAGGATCTTTCCGGCGACGAGGTCCTCGATCACGGATGTCCGCCGGAACGGCTCCCGGGCATAAACATTGGAGAGATGAACCTCGATCGCCGGCACTCGAAGACCCCTCACCGCCTCGCGAAGAGCGAGGCTCGTGTGCGTCCAGGCGCCGGCGTTGAGGACGATCCCCACCGAGTCGCCGTCGGCTCGGAGGAGATGCTCGATCATCTCCGCCTCTTGGTTCGTCTGTCGAATCTCGACCGTGTAGCCGAGCGATTCCGCGAGCGAGCGGATCTCCCGGTTCACGATCTCCAACGTTTCCGTGCCGTAGATTTCCGGCTCACGGGCTCCGAGCCGGTCGAGGTTCGGCCCGTGCAGGACGGTGATCTTCCCCGCAGATCCCCCGGCCAAACCGACACCCCCGCGCGCCGAGCCTCAGGCGAGAGCCATCCTTCGCCGCAGCTCGCGGATGCGCCCGCGCACATCCTCCCGGTCCGGCTGCAGGGTGAGAACCCTCTGATAGATGGTGAGGGCCCTCTCGAAGAAGCCCTGCTTCTCGTAGACCTCCGCGAGAGAGAAGGTGAAGAACGCGATCTCCTCCCCGAGATCCCCCTCGGGATTCTCCTCCTCGGTCGAAGGAAGCGGGCGCGCAGCGGGCGGCGCCTCCGGTTCGGGGCCGGAGATTCCCTTCCGGCGCGCCTCGCCGAGACGCGTCTTCGCGATCCGGTTTCCGGGATCGAGCTCGATCACCTGCCGGAAGGCCCCCAGGGCGTCCTCTTCCCGGCCCGACCGCTCGAGTGCCAAGCCGAGGAGCAGATGGCCGGTCGAGTGGTTCGGATGGCGGAGAAGCCCGTCGCGGCAAAGACGGACCGCCTCGTCGGGCTCGCCTCTCTCGAGAACGACGTGCGCGAGGCCGACGAAGGCGAGCGACCCGGGGTCTTTTTCGAGCGCCGTCCGGAGGCGGTCGAACGCAGTGTCGACCGCGGTCTCGATTCCTACACGCTTCATGGGCTAGCCCCCGTGAGAACGCCGGCGCCGCCGCCCGGAAAAGCGGGTACACACCTCTCCGAGCGCCTCGAGGATCAGCGGCTCCGGAACCGACGGACGCAACGTAGCAAGGCCGATACCCTTTGTCAATACGATTCTTAAACGACCCCCCTCGGTCTTCTTGTCGCGAAGGAGAAGCCGGAAGAGCGTCCCCCGCTCGGCCTGAACCCCGCCGACCGGGAGGCCGAACGTTTGGAGAAGCGCGAGGAGACGCTCCCGGTCGGCCGGATCGAGGAGGCCGAGCCTCATCGAGACGTGGCTCGCCGCCGCCATCCCGATCGCGACCGCCTCTCCGTGGCGAAGAGACCCATAGCCGGCCGCCGTCTCCACCGCATGCCCGAACGTGTGGCCGTAGTTCAGCTCCGCCCGCTTTCCGGTCCGGTCCTCCTCGTCGGCGGCGACGTATTCGGCCTTGATGCGGCAGCAGCGCTCGATCACGCGCTCGAGGAGAGCCGGATCGCGCGCCGCGATTCCTTCGGCGTTCCTCTCGAGAAGGTGGAAGAAGCGCGCATCGCGGATCATGCCGTACTTGACCGCCTCGGCGAGCCCCGAGCGGTACTCGCGCGCCGGGAGGGTCGCCAGGCAGGCCGGGTCGGCGAGCACCGCCGCCGGCTGGTGGAAAGCGCCGACGAGGTTCTTTCCGCTCGGAAGATCGACGCCGGTCTTTCCGCCGATCGACGCGTCGATCTGCGCGAGGAGCGTGGTCGGGATCTGCGCGAACGGAATCCCGCGATGCCACGTCGCCGCCGCAAAGCCGGCCGTGTCGCCGACGACCCCTCCGCCGAGAGCCGCGAGGAGCGTGCGACGGTCGGCCCCCGCGGCGAGGAGGGCATCATAGATCCGCTCGACCGATCCGAGCGTCTTCTCTTTCTCCCCCGGCCGCAGAAGAAACCGACTCACGCGGAACGAACGGGCGCGAAGCGAACACTCGACGCGCACCCCGTAGAGCCGGTGCACGGCGGTGTCGGAAACGAGGAAGACGCGCTCGGCGTCCGAAACTCCGCGGAGCTCGTCCCCCGCGCGCTCGAGGATTCCGGCGGCGATGCGGATCGTGTAGGATCGGCCCCCGAGGCGGACCGGGACGCGCCTCAAGAGGCGGCCCCTGTTCGGGGGGAAGGCGCGGCGGGCGGAGACCCGGTTCGGAACGTCTCGATCACCGACTCGAGCTCCCAGAGGTAGTACTTCTTCGCGATGCCCGGCGCGTAGACGGCGTAGTCGAGCAGGTAGAGCCTTCCTCTATTCTCGTCGCGGAAGGCGATCGAGCGGAACGGACCGCCGATCGTGTACTTCTCGTTCTGCCAAAGCCCGTGCACGCGGACCGCCGGGCGCCCCTGAAACGTCCCCATGAAGGCGGTCGTGCGGGAACGCTCGACGTAATCCTCATCGTAATAGAGCATCCCCAGGCTGTCCCGAAGCGCGACGACCCGACTGGTATCGGGCAGGTTCTCGCAACCGTCCGCCCAATACACGAAGAGAAGCCGCCCAGGCCGGTCCATTTTCATCGAGAAGAAGCCGGCGTCCACGTGCTCCGCGCTCTCCTCGAACGGCGCGGGCATCTGAATAGTCCATCCGAACCTCTCGTGGATCGTGCGCGCGAGCGTGAGGTTCTCCCCTCGGAAGAGAAGAAACTCGAGGATCCGCCGGCGGTTTGACTGAAGGAAGCCGTCCCGGATCGCGCGTCCGTTCGCGCGGGCGGCCTGGGGAAAGGCGGACGCCCGCTCGGCGATCAGGAACGCGTGCGTTTGATAGCGTGCGATCGCGTTGTCGACGAAGAGGTAGCTCGCCTTCCCGCTTCGACCCGCCTCGTCGAGCGGCGCGGCTCCGAGCGTCTTCTGCGCGAGGTGGAAGGCGGGGCCTCGCTCGGAAAGATCGACGAGGACGAGATAGTTCTTCCGGCTATCCACCTCGGCGAGGTCCTTCGACGCGACCGGGTTCAGATGAAAGAGGGTTTCTTCCTGGACGGTCTCGAAGGGGATCTCGAAGGTCTCGCGGAGAGGCTTCATCACCTCCTCCGAGGGACGGCGGTCGGCGATGACGTGGATCTCGTCGTAGGAGCCGAGCGCGGGCATCAAGCGCTCGCACGAGACGGAGATCATTCCCGCATGAAGGAGCGACAGAGCGAGAAGAAAGCGAACGCGGTTCGGACGGGCCATTCCCTTCCTCCGGGCGAGGCGCGGCGTCCGAACCGTACTACCGGGAGGTGAAGGTGTCAACGGCGCCGGAGGTGTCGGCATTCGGTCCGCGCCGGGCGCGCGTCCCCGGTTCCACGAGGACCGGCTCGTACGGCCCTTCCAGGGGAACACCGTTCAGGTCGCAAGGCGCGACGAAGACGGCCGTCCTCGGGTGCACATCGCCTGGATAGGGAGGCCCGTGCAGATCGATCCCGACGACCCGCCCCATGTCGGAGCCCCGTTCGAACCCGTCGAGGAAGCTCGGGCGCGTGTTCGTCCGGATCGGAACGTCGTCGGCGCCGGAGGGGCGCGAGACGGTTTCCGCGGGCGCTCCCGAGGGGGCCGGCGCCGGCGCGCGATCGACCCCAACCCGCGTGTAGGCGAAGACCGCGAGGAGAACGACCGCGGCCGCCCCGATCGGAACCGGGAGCGGGATGCGCGCGAGCTCCTGCCACCAGGAGACCCGCGCCGGCGCGCTCCGCTCCGCGCGGATGCGGGCGAAGAGCCGTGCCTCGAACTCCGGGCCGGTCCGCACCCGCGGAAGCGTTCGCGCACCCCTCAGGAGCGCGGTGAACCGATCGTAACTGCTCTTACAAGATGGACATGCGCGAAGATGCTCATCGAACCTCGAGGAATCGTTCTTCGAGAGAACCCCGTCATAGTACGAGGAGAACCAATCGCGCGTCTTTTTGCAGGTTTTCGACTTCGTGTCCATTGCCTTTCTTCCTCGGTCCCTCAAGGTCCGGGCGTTTCACCCAAGATCGGCTCGACCAGTTCCCGGAATCTTTGGCGCGCGCGGTTGATCCGGGACTTCACGGTCCCCTTCGGCACCCGGAGGATCTCCGCGATCTCCTCGTATGAGAGATCGTCCACGTCCCGAAGAACGAAGACCTCGCGGTATCGGGCCGGCAGCTTTCGGATCGCCGCTTCGAAGATCCCCCGAAGCTGCTTGTTCTCCGCTTCCTGGTCGGGGGGCGCCGACTCGTCCGGGATCTCGAATGTGGAGGGCTCCGCGTCCGCATCGGCTCCGAACGCGTCGAGAGAGACGAGCCGCTTCCGCTTCGTGTTGCGAAGCTCGTTCCTCGCGACGTTCAGGGCGATCGTGTAGATCCATGTGGAGAACTTGGCGATCGAGCGGTAGCGGGCGGCGTTCCGGTGGACGCGGATGAACGTCTCCTGCGCGACGTCCTCCGCCTTGTCGAGGTCTCCGAGAACGCGATAGGCGGTGCTCACGATCTTCGACTTGTAGCGACGCACGATCTCGACGAACGCCCCCTCGTCCCCGTCTCGATAACGGAACATGAGGTCTTCGTCCCCCGCGTCGCGGTTCGTCGTGTGCGGAACGTCGTCCGGCATGGATCCTCCCGCCCCGTTCGAGATCGAGGATGCGGTCCGCCCGCATGGTATCGGGTGCGGCATGCGCCCGCAAGAGCCGCGCTCACTCCTCCGCGAGGCGGAACAAGGAATCGGCGAGGGATGGGTTTCTTTCCATCGAGCGGAAACGGGTGGTGAGACGCATGTTCTCGTCGGGGAGAAAGGTCTCCACCTCGCGCGCGTACGCGTTGTCCCCTTCGCCGTAACGATACGTCGACGCGAAGAGGACCCTCCCTCCCGGCTCGACCACGCGCCGCGCGCCGACCGCGTACGACGGGGGCGAGACATCGAGCACCTCCCGGAGGCCGTCCTCCCGATCGAGGACGACGCGGAGGAGTCCTCCGGCTCCCGCCGCCGAGAGGCTCACTAAGTTCTCCCGCACGAAGAGGTTCTCCGGGCCGGCATGCGGCGCGACGAGAGAGGGCGCGTCCGCGGGATCGATGCCGAGAATCGTGATGGGCCCGCCCTCGTCGTTCGCGAGAGAGGCGCGCTCGACGGCTTCCGAGCCGGGGCGAAGCGCCTCGATTCGATCTCCGCGGCGAACGACGAGAAGGCGTCCCGAGCCGAGACCGAGAAATCCGGGAACATCGATCGCGAGACGCATTCGGGACGGCCGCTCGAACCACGCGTCAAAGTGGAGGAAGTGCTTCTCGCGATCGGTTCTGAGATAAACCGTTCCGTTTGCGTGAAAGGATCGGACCGACTCGGCTCGCGCGCGGAGAGCGGCGAGAACCTCCTCCGCGTCGGCGGGGGGCGCGGGAGGACCCTTCACCGTCCGGGAGCAGCCGATCCCGGCGAGGAGAATGAGAGCCGCGAGAAGCGCGCGCGCGCAGTCGGTTCGCCTCACGGTCCCTCCACGGCCCGAAGCTTGTTGCGGACCTCTTCGTTCTCTCCGCGGCGCCGAAGGAGCTCGGCGTAGGCCCGGGCCGCCTCCTCTTTCCTTCCCGCCGCAGCGTACGCGTCCGCGAGATGCTCGAGGATCACCGCGTCCTCCGGCCGGCCCGCATGCGCTCGCTCCAGCTCGCGCGCCGCGCGGTCGAAGTCCCCTTTGCGGAAGTAGACCCAGCCGATGCTGTCGCGGAAGAAGGGGTTCTCCGGGCGAAGCTCGAGCGCGCGGAGGACGAGCCGCTCCGCTTCGTCGAGGTCTTCTCCCCGGTCGGCGAGGAGGTAGCCGAGAAGGTTCAGCGCTTGCGGGTGGTCCGGTTCCGCCGGAAGGAGAACGCGAAGCGTCGCGATCGCCTCCTCCTCCCGTCCGAGCTCCGCCTCAAGGCTCGCCTTCTTGTAGAGGAGGTCGGGCGATTCGATCCCTTTCTCGCGAGCGAGCGTGAACCTCGCGAGAGCCTCCTCCCGCCGTCCAGCGGCCAGGTAGGAATTGCCTAAGAGATAAAGGACCCCGCCGTTCGACGGGTCGATCTCCGCCGCGGTTTCGAGGGCGCGGAGCGACTCCTCCGCGTCTCCCCGCCGAAGCCGCGTGTACGAGAGGCGGGTCCACGCCCAAGAATCCTCGCGGTTCTCCTGGAGCATGCGGCGGAGCGTCTCCTCCGCTTCCTCGAAGCGTTCCAGGGAGAGGCGAAGCTCGACGAGCTTCCGCGCCGGCGCCGGATCCCGGGGGTCGAGCTTCCACGCCGTCTCGAGCGCGGCGATCCCCTCCCGCTCGCGGCCGAGCCCGAGGTAGAGATCCGCCACCTCGGCGCGGAGCTTCGCGTTCGACGGATCGATCTCGGCGAGGGCCTCGGCGTGGCGGATCGCGTCCTCCCCCCTGCCGAGGCGCAGGTAGATCCCCGCGAGCCGATGGTGGGTGTCGAAGGGACGGTACCCTTCGGCGGCGAGCTCCTCGTAGACCGCGGCCGCCTTCTCCCAGCGTTCGCTCTCCGCGTACATCTTTCCAAGAGAGGCCCGGATCGGAGCGTCGTTCTCCGCGAGTCGGATCGCCTCCGCGTACTCCTCCTCGGCCCGATCGTAGTCCCGGCGGTGGCGGAAGAGATCGCCGAGCCGCAAGCGATAGAAGGCTTTTTCCGGCGAGAGCTCGGCCGCTCGCGAAAGGTGGGCGATCGCCTCCTCCTCATCGCCGCGGGATTGGTAGAGCATCGCCAGAAGGGAGTGAATCGTCCCTTCTTCTTCCCTCGCCGCGAGCGCCTCGAAGCGGGCGATCGCGACGTCGGTCTTTCCGGTCTCGAGATACGCCTTCGCGAGAACGGAGAGAGCGTCCTCGCGCACGGGGTCGAGAGCGACCGCGCGTTCGGCCTGGTCGGCCGCCAGACGAAACTCGCCGCGCTCGAGATGAAGCTCGGCGAGGCGCGCGAGAACGTCGACCGCTTCCGGGTCCGCCTCGGCCGCATCGCGGTAGCTTCGCATCGCCTCGTCGGCGAGCCCCTGATGTTCCTGAAAGCGCGCGAGGAGGTAGGAGGCGTACGGGTCTTCGCCGGGAATCCTCTCGCGCTTCTCCCAAACGATCTCCTCGAAGGGCGCTCCTCGATCCCTTCCGGAAGCGCACGAGAGAAGAAGAAAGAGAAGCGAGAGGGTGAGCGCGCGTTGCATCGAACCTCCCTGCCGGCTCCCGGCCGGCGGCCGAACCGGGAAGGGCTCGGACCCGCGGCGCGGGCGCTCAACTTCGCGGGCATCCCTCCCGAAACTTAGCATAGGCGGAGGAAAAGGGCGAAGGCGGCGAGATCCTCTCCCCGGCGTCGCGGCGGCCCTGCCTTCATCGGCGTTGACGTATCCGGCCGGATCGGGTAGATTGACGGTCGTAGGGACCCTTTTCGAGGAGAAGACGTGAGGCTCGTTCCCTTCGTTTGCGTCGCTTCCTTGCTCGCGCTTCTCGCCGGGTGCTACACGGTTCTCAACCATCCCGCCGAGGTCGCCCTCACGAAGAGCGTCGAGGGAGAGACCGCGGAAGTCCCCTGCTCCGACTGCCACTACGAAAGCGAGTGGTTCGGTGCCTACGATCATCAGCTGATCTACGGATGGCCCGGGCTTCTCGCCTACGATCGTTCGGACTGGTGGTTCGACTACTACCGAAGGCCGTGGTGGCAGGGCCCGTACGGGTACGGCGACGACTGGCACTTCTCTGGCGGCGGCCCCGGGGGGTCCGAGGATTCCTCGTGGAAGAAACGCGCGCTTCGCCGAGGAGAGACGGAGGGCGAGCCCGCTCCGACCGGTGTCCATCCGGGAGGCGCCGCGCAAGGATCGAGTCGCGCGACGCCGGCTTCTCCCTCCTCCGGCTCGAGCGGCGGGGAAGAGAAGAAGGCGAGCGAGCCCGAGCCCGCCCATCGCAAGAAAACCCCCAGAAGGTAGCGAGCGGAAAAAATGAAACACTCAATCGTCGGTCTCGTTCTGCTGTTCGGAACGGCGGTCGCCGCCCTCGCGTCGGGGCATCCGTACACCGAGCTGGAAATCCCGGTGCCGGAGCTCACCGGAACGCATGCCCGCGCTTTCGGGATGGGAGGCGCGCACATCGCCGTCGCGGAGGACGCCTCGGCGCTCACGTGGAACCCGGCGGGGCTCGTGAACATCCGGAGGATCGAGATCTCGGCCTCGCTCGCACGGGGCGATCGGAGCGTGGAGACGGTCTGGCACGGGACCTCCGCCGATTGGGGCGGGATCGACAACCAGCTCGGCGGGCTCCACTTCCTCTATCCGTTCCCGGCCTACCGGGGATCGCTCGTGCTCGGGATCGGCGTCGACCGGTTGCAGGACTACTCGCTTCACTACAAGCGGAGCGGGGTCGATCCGAACGTCGGCTTCTTCGGGGGCGGTCCGGCTCTTCTCACGGACACCCACGAAAGAGACGGCAAGCTCTCCGGCTATTCGGCGGCGGTCGCGTGGGACGCCGGCCCCCGGCTCTCGTTCGGGGGGTCGCTCACGTACCTTCGAGGTTCGATGTACGACGAGCAGACCTTTTTTACGGAAGATATCTATGCGCAAGATACTTCGTACATTTCGATCGAGGACTACTATCTTCTCGACGCCAAGATCTCCGGGTTTACGGCGATGGCCGGCTTCCTCTACAAAGCCTCGCCGAGGGTTCGCTTCGCGGGCGTCCTCGGGGCTCCGCGCTACTTGAGCTTCGATCGCTACGAGCTGCAACGGACCTGGGATCGCTTCGAGGACGGAAGCGAGGAGGTTACGTCCGACGAGATCCCGATCTACGACGACGAGGAGATCACCTTCCCCTACTGGATCGGTTTCGGCGTGTCGGTGGCGGCCCCCGGGTTGATCGTGGCGGCGGACATTCGCCACACGGATTGGCGGGAGATCAAGGACGAGATCGGGAGCCGGAGGGTTCTTCTCCGCCCATACTACCGGGACGGGACCTCTTTCTCGATCGGGGCCGAGGGGATCCTCCCCTTCGCTCCTCTTCGCGTGCGCGCCGGCTACCGCTACGATCCGGCTCCGTTCAACCTGACCTACATCCCGTTCGACAGCGAGGACGTCATCGACATCGGACGGGATCCCGCCGAGATCGACATCGCGATCGATCGCGAGCGGCAGTTCCTCAGCTTCGGCGCCGGGTATCTCTTCGACCGAGTGCTCGCGGTCGACGTGGCCTACCAGATGGGACGGCTCGAGCGCGTGTCGGAGGATCCCTCCCGTGCGCCCTACCGCGAGGAGCGCTCGAGCGACGAGGTGATCCTGTCCGTCGGTTATCGGTTCTAGCGAGCGATTAAGCGTCGAAGATGGTCCTGCCCTCCGCGCTTCGGATGCGGAGGGCTTCTTCTTTTCCGCGGACGAGCGCGTGAAGGGTTTGCGTCACGGGGACCGCGAGATCGCGGCGGCGGGCGAGGCGGACGATCGCACCGGAGAGAAACTCGATCTCGGTCGGTCTCCCCGACTCGAGATCGAGGAGCATCGAGTTCCGATTTCTTCCGGTGACGAGGGCGATCTCCATCGTCCTCTCGGCCATGTCGATGACGTGCCCCGCCTCGGCGCGGGCGACATCCTCCGTCTCGCGCACGGCGGCGCGTAGAAGCGAGAGAAGAAACGACGAGCGGACGAGCGCCCCGTTCGGAAGTCCGGTGATCGCGCCGAGCGGGTTGATCGCCGCGTTCACGGCGAGCTTCTTCCAGATCTCCCGCCCGATCTCTTCCGCGCGCCGCGCCGGGAAGCCGCTCGCGGAGAGGACGTCCGCAAGATCCTCGATCTCGAGGTCCGCCTCCCGGTCGTGGGCCGGGACGAGCGGGCGTCCGATCAGCGTGTTTCCGCGTCCGAACCAGACGATGCGCCCCGGGCTTTCGATCGAAACGCCGTGGTAGACGAGGCCCCGCACGATCTCTTCGTCGGGGAAATGCGCGCGGAGGATCTCCTCGTTGCCGATTCCGTTCTGCAAGCAGAGGATCCACCGCGGGGAGACGCCGGATGCGGCGAGGGACGCGCATGCGTCGTGAAGATCGTATGTCTTCACCGCGATCGCGACGAGGTCGAACGAGCCGGCCGGAACGCGCTCCGCCGTCTCGGGGCGGACGAGAAGGCTCTCCGCCTCCGATTCGATGCGGAGGCCGTTCGCGCGGATCGCGTCGAGATGGGGCGGCCTCCCAACGAGCGTCACCTCATGGGCGCGGGAGAGAAGCCCGCCGAAGAGCGAACCGATGGCGCCGGCTCCGAAGACGAGAACGCGCATGCCTTCGTCCTTTCCTCTTCCCATCGTACCAGCCGAAGCGGTCCTCGGGGAACCCCGCCGCGCGTTGACAGGGTCCGGAAGCGGACGCTACACTCCGCCGCGTCGCGGAGGCGGGCCTCGGACCCGAATGGGGAGCCGTTCCGGCTCCGTACATCCTGATGGGGACTCCTCCCGATCGAACCGGAACCGGGAGGCGCGCGTGCGGATCGTTCTCTCCATCGCTGCGCCGGGAGGTCGGGCCGAGGCGGCGCGCTGGGCGCTCGGGCATCTTCTCGAGGCGCGCGGGTTCTCGGTCGGGGAGCGCCCCGAGGGGAGCGCGCCGTACGTGCTTCTCGTCTACGGGGACGCCGCGAAGGAGCCCCCACCCGGCGTTCCGGTCGTCTTCATCCCTTCCCTTCGCGTCGAGTTCCTTCACGGTGCGGCGCCCCCCCCGCCGATCGAGATCGTCGATCGAGCGGGAAACCTCTCCTTCGCGTTTCCGCCGTTCGTGGGTCTTCCCGCCGGCGAGCCTCTCTGGCGCGACGCGCACGGGCGCCCCGCCGTCTGCCGTCCCGCCGGCCGGCGCGAGGAGGTGCGCTTCGGGTTCGACCTCACCGCGGCTGCGTACTTCGCCCTTTCGCGGATCGAGGAACGGACGGGGAACCGGGACGAGCTCGACCGCTTCCCGCCCGCTTCCTCGTGGGCCGTGCGGCGCGGGCTTCTCTGCGAGCCGATCGCAGACCATCTCGGCCGGCTTCTCGGCGAGGCGATCGCCGAGGCGCTCCACGGGGCGGGGCGAGCGACCGTGCGCGTTCTTCCGTGGCCCGAAGGGCGGCCGCACGCGATCGCGCTCACGCATGACGAGGACCTCGTGATCCGTTGGGAGCGGCGCCTCGCGCGCCATGCGGCACAGGCGCTCGCGGGCGGAGGGCGCGGGCGCGTCGCCGGCCTCCGGCTCTTCCTTCGCGATCTCGCCGAGGGGAGAGTCCCGCAGACGATCCTCTCGCAGCGCCTCGCGGACCGGCAGGCGAAGCTCGGCATCCGCTCCACCTTCTTCTTTCTCGCCACGCCGAGCGACCGCTTCGCCCGTCGCTACCGAGTGGACGCCCCTCCGTTTCGCCAACTGCTCCGGCGTCTCGTCGAGGACGGCTTCGCGGTCGGCCTTCACGGCGGCCTCGACTCGTACCTGTCGGCCGAGGAATTGGTTTATGAGAGAAGGATCGTTTCCGAGTCGGCCGGGTGCGCGCTCGCGGGGATTCGGCAGCATTACGCGCGCCTTCGCGTCCCCGAGACGTGGGAGGCGCAGCGCGCGGCCGGTTTCCGCTACGACGCCTCGCTCGGCTTTCCGGACGCGCCCGGCTTCCGCGCGGGGACCGCGTTTCCGATCCGGCCGGAGGGGACCGGCTCCTTTCTCGCCTTCCCGCTCCACGGGATGGACCGGGCGCTCGCCGCCGCCGGGCTTCGCCGCGCGGAGGATTGGGAGCGCTGGAGCGAACCGGTGCGAATCGTGAACGGCATCCTGGACATTCTGTGGCATCCGTACTTCATCGACACCGACCTCGATCCGGAACGGGAAGCGCTCACCGGCGAGCTCCTCGAGTGGGTCGCCGCCCGGAAGAACGAGGCATGGGTCGCAACGCTCGACGAGGCGGCCGAATGGTGGGAGGCGCGGCGATTGGCGGCGGTGAGCGGTCTTCGCGCCGACGAGCGAACGGTCGTCCGGGTCCGCTTCGGATCCCCCCTCCGCGCGGTTCATCTCGGCGCGGTTCCCGCGGGATCCGAGATCCGCGTGGAGAGCGCCGACGGAGCGAGCGACGTGATCGCGCGCGGCGATCGAGTGGAGGTCGGCGAGGCGGCGGCGGGCGCGGAGATCGTCCTCTCGCTCCTCCCCCGCGCGTCCCGAGAGGGAGCCCTTTGAGGGACAACCTAACGAGGAGAGCCGGCATCATCGGCGCGTCCCGGCTCGTGGCGAGCTCGGTGGTCGGGCTCGTCGTGAGCGTGGTTCTCTCGCGGGTCTTCGACCCCGCCGTGTACGGGACCTTTCAACAGACCTGGTTCCTCACGCAGATGACGATCGAGATCGCCCTCTTCGGCATCCCGATCGGGATCCTCTACTTCGTTCCACGCCTGACGGAGCCGGAGCGGCGCGGGCTCTTCCTCCGCGTCTTCCTTCTCTTGGCGGGAATCGGAGCGGTTCTCGCCGCGCTCCTCTACGGGGCGGCTCCTCACGTGTCGCGCCTCTTCGACAATCCGGCGCTCGAGGGGACGCTCCGCGTCTTCTCCTTGTACGCGCTCTTCCTCGTCCCCGGCATCCCGATGGACGCGTTTCTCATCGCGCAGGAGCGCCATCGCCTCCTCGGTCTTCTCACGATCGCGCACTCGCTCCTCTTCCTCGCCGCGGTCTTCCTTCCCGCGGCGCTCGGCCTCGCGCTCGCGGGGATCCTCTGGGCGCTCGTCGGGTACGGCGCGCTTCGCGCGGGCCTCGTGTTCGCGGCGGCCGCGACAACGGTGCGGAGCGTCCGTGCCGCGGCCGGCAAAGGGCTTCTTCGACGATTCGTTCTCTACTCGATCCCCGTCGGCCTGAACGATCTTCTCCGCGTCGTCGGACGGTGGCTGGACAAGACCGTCGTCTCCGCGTATTTCAGTCCTGAAGTGTTCGCGGTCTACGCGAACGGCGCGGTCGAGATTCCCTTCGTCGGGGTCCTCTCCGGCGCGATCGCCTCGGTGATGATCCCGGAGTTCTCGAGGCTGTCCGACGAGGGGAAGCGGGGAGAAGTCCTCGCGCTCTGGCATCGGGCGACGGTGAAGACCGGGGTGCTGCTCCTCCCCCTCTTCGTCTTCTTCATGATCCTCGCCGCCCCGTTCCTCGTCTTCCTCTTCTCGGAGACCTACCGGGCGAGCGCGGGCCCCTTCCGCGTCTACCTCCTTCTCCTTCCGCTCCGGAGCGCGGCGTACGCGCCGATTCTTCTCGCGCTCGGAAGGCCGCGCCTCGTGGCGCTCGGCGCCCTTGGGGACGTCGCCCTGAACCTCGCGCTCTCGATTCTCCTCATACCGGCGTTCGGTTACCTCGGGCCGGCGATCGCCACGGTCGCGACGACCTACGCGCAGGCCGCGTTTTATCTCTCCTGCACCTCGCGCCTCTTGTCGGTTTCGTGGAGGCGCGTCTTCCCGTGGATGGGGATCGCGCGTCTTCTCCTCCTCTCGCTCGTTCCCGCTCCACTCCTCCTGCCGCTCGCGGGCGCTTCGCTTCGTCCGATCGTCGTTCTTGCGATCGGAACGGTTCTCTACTTCGGTCCGATGATCCTTCTCATGTGGCGCTTCGGCCCGCTCGGGGAATCGGACAAGGAGCTCGTTCGCCGTTTGCTGAGGATCTCCAAGAGTTCTTAGTCATCGCTCCGACAATGGTCAGAGGCTATACGCCGGCAATGACGAAGGGGCTCTCGCCGTTCACGCGCGGAAGCGGGAGGAGAGGGATGGAAAGGGCGAGATCGCGAAACGACGCGAGATCCTTGACGAGCGAAGGAACAACATCCTCCTTCGTTCCGTCGTGTATCGAGAGGAGCTCGACCCGTTCGATGCGGGCTCCCCCGTTCTGCGTTTCGAGAAGGGCGAGCGCCGAGGCGTCGCGGGAGGGATCCTCGGCGTTCTCCGGCCCGGCGGCGCGAAGAAGAAGCTCCTCGCGCGAGGCGAGAAGCTCCGCGATCCGGCTCCTCCCCTCGACGAGAAGCGCCTTCGCGGAAGCGTCGGTCGCGTCGCATCGGAAGCCGACCCGCACCTCCCCCGCGAGGAGATCGACGCGAAGGAAGAGGCGACCGGCCGACAGGACCCCCGCGTCCCACGACTCGTCCGCGAACTCGAGATCGAGCGCCCGCGCCGCGAAGGCAGGGAGATCGGCCGGGGCGTGACCGCGGGTCGAGATCCTGCGGATCCCCTCGCCGAGAAGACGCCCGTCGAGATCGGCGGCGAGAAGGCGGGCCGCGGCGGTCAGCCGATCGGCGGCGGAGACCGCTTCCCGGTAGCCGCGCAGATGGCCGGGATCGAACCCGAGGAACGGAGCCCTCCCCTCGGCCGCGAGAAGCCCGAGGAGATCCTCGATCACGTCGCGCGCGGGCGGAGGCTCCCCCCTTTCGCGCAGGCGGCGGTAGAGGATCTCGTAGACTCTCGACCAGCCGAGCCAACGGCACGGCGCGTCGCGCGTCGAGCGGAGCTCGGCGTGGACCTCGTCGATCCCGTGCGGAGGCGCGCTCCCGTCGGTCAGAAGGAGAAGGTGGAAGCGCGGGGAGAGCTTCCAGCCGGCGCGGACGAGCGGAAGGAGCTCCTCCCGGCGAACCCTCTCCCGCACCCAACCGACCACGAAGAGAAGAAGAGACTCGCTCTCCAACACGACGTCGGGGCTCGCGGCCCCGAGCTCCGGCCAGAACTGGATCTGAAGCGACGCGTACTCCCCGGGCGCGACCTCGACCCCGGCCTCGCCGAGAAGCGCCGCCAGATAGGTCTCTCGGTCGACCATCTTGAGCGTGCCGAAGAGCCGGGAGAGGAGGACCTCCTCCCGGTTCATGCGCGCGTGGGCTTCCGCCGCGTACAACGACAAGGCCGCACCCCTTCGCGGATCAGACCACGCCCAACGCTCGCAAATCCCGTACCAGATTCCGCGCGAGGTTTTGAGGTCTATTTAGTTGCGGCGAAACGAGTTGTGGGATGGCCTCGGCGCCGCGCCTGCACCGGAATTGCGTTCTGCAACTCGATGGGAGGGCAGGAAACGCGCGCACCTCCTTCCGAGAAGGTAGCCCGGGCGGTGCGCGCGTTTCCGTCACGAGGATGCGATCCGCGGCCGCCGGGGTGTGGGGCAAGGGGGTGAACCGGCGAGTTCCCGAGCGCGCCACGGAAACGGTGACGCGGAAAGGCGACAGGCAACATCTTCCTCGACGGATCCGTCACTATTCCCGGGCCCGGCGCGCTCGGGGTGTCTGAGCCGGCGCCCCCTTGCCCCGGGCCCCGGCCGAGAAGGTACGGGGCGAGTTTCTGTCGGAGCGTGGTTCGTCCGGGCTACGGATCGACCCAGATCGGGCTTGACCAGGCGATCCCCCCGTCCATCTGGGTGAGTCGGATGTAGTAGTACGAAGAAGCCGCGAGGTTCCGCCGCGCCCTCAACGACCCCTCGATCGCCGTCCCCTTCCCGAAGACGGTGTCGATCGGCGTTCCGTTCTCGAGGAGCTCGACCAGGTCGATCGGCGCGGTGCCGCACGCGACGAAGCGGAACGCGAGCGGATCCGGAAGCGCGGAGGCGCTCACCTCCTCCCCCATCCAATGGACACCCAAACGGACCTCGAGGACGATTCGCTCGCCGGTCGTCGCGTAGGTTCTTCGTGCATCAAGTGCTTCCCACACTTCCTCGCGGGTTCGGCCGGACGCATAGACGCCGAGGAGCCCGCCGCACGGAGAAGCGGTTTCTCCCGGGTGTCCGACGTGCCCGTCGCCGCTTCCGACGAACCCGAGACGATATCCGCGCGCGAGCGCGTCGTGAACGAACGCTCCCGGAACCGGATCGTAGATCCCCTTCGGACACCCGAAGCATTCCGAGCTTCCGTGGATCGAGCTGATCTCGACGAGCCGCTCCCGGTTCGGCGGCGGCTCCCAGCTCCAATCGATCGGGACCGGCCCCCCCCCGGTGTGGTGCGCGATCGTGAGCGCGCGCCCCTCCGGGAGCGCGTCCCACAGCTCCTCGGGCGTGTTCGTCGCCGAGTCCGCGAACGAGAAGAGCTCCCCCGCGTCGTCCGGGTAGTACACGTTTCGATGGCCGTACGTCCAGCTGGTCCATTCGTAGGCGAGAAGGGCGACGAACCTCCCCGGATCGTTTGCCCGCGCGATCGCCTCGCGGATCCTCTCCCACGAGGAAGCGAGCGGACGGAGACCGTGGTGATCATGGTCGGTCAGCGCGAAGAGGTCGAGGTTGCCGACTTTGCGCGCATAGCGGACGAGATCCTCCGGCTCTCCCGTTCCGTCCGAAAGGCGGGAGTGCTGGTGGATGTCCCCCCACAGAAGGCGGAATTCCGAGCTCTCTCCTCGCGGGCGGACGCGAATCGGGTTCGAAACGGCCTGGAGCGCGCCTCCCTCTTCGACCACACGGATCGTGTGGAACCCTGGGGTCTCGAAACGGACGGGGAACGAGCGGGCTCCTTCGTCCTCCGGCCGGAACTCGCGGTTCACCGGCAATCCCGTCGTCTCG
>VGIW01000058.1 GCA_016867715.1 Candidatus Eisenbacteria bacterium
CGCGACCGTCTTCGATTTCGGCCGATCGACGCCGGGGAGCGGGACGTTTCGGTTCAAGGCTCAGTGGGGGGCCGAGCCGAGAACGTGTTTCTGGCACTACGCCCTTCTTCGGATCCGCGAGGTGCCTGAGAAGAACACCGATAGCCCGCGCCTCCGGTGGGCGGTCGAGGCGTGGAAGAAGCTTCCCGTCCCGATCGCGAACCGGATCGGGCCGATGATCGTGCGGAGGATCCCATGAGCGGGGGGGAAATCGGACGGACGAGGACAAGCGGCCCCGCGAGGCCCGTTTGGATCTTCGTGGCGCTCCTCGCGATCGCGGCGGCCGCCTCGGCGATCCTCTTTCTTCCCGCCGCAGTCGGTTTCGCGGCCGCGATCGCCCTCGTCCCCTTCCTCGCGATCGCGCTCGGCGTCCTCCGGCGGCCGTATCTCGGCGTCCTGCTCATCTACATGCTCGAGTACGTCCGCCCGCAATCGTTCATCGGAACGCTCGAGCCGCTGCGGCTGCCGCTTCTCGCGAACGCGGGGCTCTTCCTCGTCCTCCTCGTTCGCGTGATCCGCGATCCGAAACACTCGATGGTCTGGCCCCGGCAGGCGACGACCCTCGTTGTCCTTCTCGCGCTCATGGCGATCTCCGTGCTGACGTCGAGAAACAACCACTGGGCGTTCCAAGAGTTCCGCGTGATGCTCACGATCGTGATGCTCTTTCTTCTCACGGTGAACTACGTGGACACTCCCGCGCGCATGCGCGGTCTCATCGTCCTCCTCGTCGTCGCGCACCTCTTCCTCTGCGGCAAAGGGGCGTATCAGTACATCGTCGGAACCCCCTGGGGAACGACCGGAGTCGTCGGTGGAAGCTTCCTCGGAGACGAAAACGACTTCGCTCTCGCCCTCGTGGTGATTTTTCCGTTCGCATACTTCGCGGTCGCCTCGGCCCGGACAGCGGGCCGCAAGATCCTATGGACGCTCGTCGCTCTCGCCTTTCTCCTCTCGATCATGCTCACGATGTCGCGAGGCGGGTTCGTCGGCATCTCCGTCACGCTGATCGCGTGCTGGATTCGGAGCCGAAGGAAAATCCTCGGGGCGCTCGCCCTCGCGTTTCTGGTCGGGACGGTTGCGCTCATCGCCCCGGCTCGCTACTTCGACGAGATTCGCTCCATCCAGCAAACGGACGAAGGGACCGCGCACAAACGCCGGGAGTACTGGATGGCGGGGGTCCGCATGTTCGCGGAGAACCCGCTGATTGGGGTGGGCCCCGGCAACTCGCCGCTTCTCATGCCGCAGTACGTCGATCTTCCGCACCAAGGGAGGCACTGGGGGCGCGCGATGCACGGGACGCTCCCCCTTCTCCTCGCCGAGATGGGGACGATCGGGCTTCTCATTTACGGGGCGTTCTTCTTCCAGTGCGCCGGCGATTTGCGCCGGAGCTGGCGGGAGCGAGGGAGAAGTCCGGAGCGGCGGCGATTCACTGAATACATGGCGAACGCGACCGGAGTGTCGATCGTCGGCTATCTCGCCACCTCCATGTTCCTCTCCGCGCTCACGTATCCGCACCCGTATGTTCTTGCGTCCTTCTGCGTCCTCCAACGGCGACTCGCGCGCGGCATCGACGAGGAGGCATCCGCATGAAGCGCCGTCTCCCGCCCGCGGGGCTCCCGCTCCGCACCTCGCATGTGATCGGTGCGCTCGCCGGATGGGCGCGCCCGAGGGAAGCGCGCGAAGCGCTCGAGAGAGAGATCGCCCATCTCTTTCCGCAGCGAGCCGCGCGCGCCGCAGTCTCCGGACGCGCGGCGCTCTTCCGGGCCTTTCGTCTCGCGCGGGAAGAACGCCCGCGCGCGGACGAGCTCGTGCTCGGAGGGTACACCTGCTGGTCCGTGGCGGCGGCGGCGGTCCGCGCGGGATTCCGGCTCCGCCCGGTCGATCTCGATCCGGCGACGCTCGACTTCGACGGAGGGAGCCTCGATGGGATCGATTTTTCCCTCGCGGGAGCGATCGTCACGCACCACCTCTTCGGCCTGCCGAACGACCGGGGGGTCCTCCTTCGCGCCGCCGCCCGATCGGGCGCTCCTCTCATCGACGACGCGGCGCAAGCCTTCGGGGCGGAGGAGGGGGGGAGGCTCGTCGGCGGGGCGGGGGATGCGGGGGTTCTCTCCTTCGGGCGCGGCAAATCCCTTCCGGCGCTCGGCGGGGGCGTCCTTCTTCTTGATCGGGAGAGCCCGCTCGGACGGGGGGCGCCTGCGGACGACCGGATCGCGCGAGGGACCGCCGCTTTCTGCCGCGCCGCTGCGCACCGGGTCTTCTTCGCGCCGTGGGCGTACGCGTGGATCGCCGATCTCCCCTTCCTCAGGATCGGCGAGACGATTTATGACCCAACGTTTCGCATCGGAGCGATCGATGGGTACACGGCCGCGCTCGCTCTCCATATGTTGAAGACGCAGCGGGCGATCGTCGCGCGCCGCCGCGAGACGGCAGCGGCCTACGCCGCGCTTCTCTCGGATTCGAAAGGCGTTCGGATTCCGATTCCGCTCCCCGGGTCGGCGCCGGCCTATCTCCGCTTTCCGGTCCTCGTGCCGCCGGAGAAACGGGGGGAGATCCTCCGCCGGGGGCGCCCGCTTGGGATCGGCCCGTCCTATCCCGCGCCGATCGCGCGGATCCCGGGCCTTCCGCGCGGGGCGCTCGCCGGAGAGCCCTCTCTTCCCGGATGCGAAGAGATCGCGCAGCGTGTCGTGACGCTCCCCACGCACCCGCTCGTGACCGAGACGGATCGAGCGAAAATCGCGGCTCTTCTTCGAGAGGTGTGCGGATGAACGCCGCCGCGGTTCTCTTCTGGTGCTCGGCCGCGGTCGTCGTCTACGCGTACGCGGGGTATCCGCTCGTGCTCCTCATTCTCGCGTCCTTCCGCGAACGGCCGGTGCGACGCGAGCCCCGGACCCCTCCGCTCACGGTCGTCATTCCCGTCCACAACCAAGCGGCTGCGATCCGGCGAAAGCTCGAAAACCTCCTCGATCTCGATTATCCACGCGAGCTTCTTCGGATCGTGGTCGCCTCGGACGGATCGACCGACGAAACGGAGAGGGTCGTCGCATCGTTCGCCCCCGCCGGCGTCCGCCTCGTCCGGAGCGCCGAGCGGCTCGGGAAGGAAGCCGCTCAGAACCTCGCCCTTCCCGAGATTCGCGGAGAGATCGTCGTCTTCACCGACGCGACGATCCTCTTGGAGAAGCGCGCGTTTCGAGCGATCGTGCGCGCCTTCGCAGACCCGGAGGTCGGCTGCGTGTCGAGCGAGGACGACGTGCCCGGCGCCGGTGAGGGGCTCTACGTCCGCTACGAAATGGCGATCCGCCGCTGGGAGAGCCGCATCCGGACCCTGATCGGGGTGAGCGGGTCGTTCTACGCGGTGCGCGCGGAGCTCGTCGAGCGGACCGACCCGCGTTACACGCGCGATTTTCTCCTCCCGCTCCTCGTCATCGAGAAAGGGATGCGCGTCGTCTGCGAACCGGAGGCCCGCGGGCGTTTTCTCCCCGCGCCTTCGGCCGGCTCCGAGTTCCGCCGCAAGACGCGTACCGTTCTTCGAGGAATGGATGTCCTCGCATATCGGAGAGGTCTCTTGAACCCGTTCCGCCATCCGTTCGTCGCGTGGGCTCTTCTCTCCCACAAGGGCGCGCGCTGGGCCGTCCCTTGGGCGCTCCTTCTCGCGCTCGCCGCGAACGCGGCTTTACTTCCGTCCCTCTTCTACGGAGTGTGTTTCGCCCTTCAATTGTTTTTCTATCTCTCCGCGGGCGGGGCGCTTCTTTCGCGCCGGTGGGCGGGGCGCCTCCCCGGGAAAGCCGCCCTCTTCTTCACCGCCACGAACGCGGCGGTCCTCGCGGCGGGAGTCCGCTATCTCGCGGGAGAGCGGGCGGTCGTATGGGAACCGACACGACGATGAACGTCCTTCGCGGCGCGTGCGCGCGCATCCTCACGGCGCTCGGTCTCGACTCCCGGCGCCTCGCGCGTCGGCTTCGCGCGAACGGGAACCGGCTCGTTCTCGTCCTCCATCGTGTCTTGCCGTCGGAGGCCGACGGAGATCTCTCGCCTGCGGGAATGGTCCTCGCCGCGCCCCGCTTCGCGCAGCTCCTCGATCGGCTCGGGGACGCGTTCGATCTGCCGACGCCCGAGCGCTTTCTGGCCGGCTTTCCGGAGCCGCTCGCGCACCCCTCCGCGCTCGTCACGTTCGACGACGGATGGGCGGACGTGGCTCGCCACGCGATCCCGGAAATGCGTCGCCGTTCGATCGCCGGCGTCCTTTTCGTCTCCGCGCGACACGTCGAGGACGGCGCCCTCTTCTGGCCCGAGCGTCTCCGCGAAGCGGCGCGGCGGCTCGGCCCCCGGCGTTTTCGGGCGCTCGGCGGGGCCGACCTCCCCGCGTGGAAGGATGCGGGAGGCTGGGAGAGGCTCCTCACCCGATACAAGGAAAAGGCCGAGAAGGAGAGAGAGGAGATCCTCGACCGGCTGGAACGCGAGTCGGGAGGGCCTCCGGCGGAGCGGCGCATCGTCTCGTGGGAGGATCTCCGCTCGGCGGCGGCCTCCGGCATCGAGATCGGAAGCCACGGGATGAGCCACCGGATCTTGACCCGAATCCCGGATGAGGAGGCGCGGCGGGAGATCGGCGATTCGCGGCGAACGATCGGGGAGAGGCTTGGGACGGCGCCCCGCCTCTTCGCCTATCCGAACGGAGACCGGAGCAAGAAGATCAAGGAGATCGTGCGCGAAGCAGGCTACGCGTTCGCTTTCTCGATTCGCGGAACACCCGGCGATCGTCTCGATCTTCCGCGGATCAACCTTCACGATCGGAGTGTGAGCGACCGGCAGGGACGCTGGAGCGAAGCTCGGCTTCGCCGGACGCTCGGGAAGTGAGAGCAGAGAAAGGGAGGAACTTGTCGTGATCGACATCGTTCGGCGCCCGCGGGATCTCGCTCGTCTCGTGGATTGGGCCGCGACCCGAAGGAGCGAGCCTCCGGCCGCCGTGGTTCTCGGCGCGGCGCCAAACGGCCTCTCTTTCGCGCGGAGCATCGGGAGGCGCGGCGTCCCGGTTCTCCTTCTCGATGGGCCGAAACCGGAGTCCGGTCTCCGCACGCGCTACGCCCTCGCCGCTCTCCTTCCCGATCCGGTCGATGAAGAGAAGCGCTGGCTCGAGATCCTTGATGCGATCGGAGCCGCGGCTCGCGCGCGCCCGGTTCTCATCCCGACGGGAGATGCCCATGTCCTTCTCGTCTCGCGCAACCGAGCGCGCCTCGAACGGGGATTCCGGTTCGTGCTTCCGGCGCCCGAAATCCTCGAGCAGCTTCCCGACAAGAGAGCTCAGTACGGTCTCGCGGAGAAGCACGGGATCCCGGTGCCGCGGACCGTCTACCCGTCGACCGAAGGGGAAGCGGAGCGGGCGGGGAGCGAGGTCGGCTATCCGTGCATCGTGAAGCCCCACGTCGGCCACCTTTGGAGGCGCCGCAAGGAGAAGAAGCTCGAGCAGGTCGGAGACGCCGAGGCGCTCCTTCGCATCTTCCGCGAGGCCTCGGGGATCGGCCAATCGGTGATGATCCAGGAGATCATCCCCGGGGGGGACGACACGCTCTACGGTCTTCTCGCCTACTACGACCGCGCATCGCGTCCCCTTTGTCTTCTCACCAAACGGAAGCTGCGCCAATATCCGGTCGGCTACGGGGACGGGAGCTTCCAGGTAACGCTCCGCGTCCCGGAGGTCCGCGATCTCGGCGACCGTTTCTTCCGCGCGCTCGGCTATCGAGGCCTCGGAAGCGTCGAGTTCAAGAAGGACGCGCGAACCGGGGAGTACAAGCTGATCGAGATCAACCCGCGCTCGGTCTCCGGGCAAGGGATGACGACCGCGGCCGGCATGGACATTCCCTACCTCGCGTACCTCGACATCGGCGAGGTGCGAAAGGTGGAGGCGACCGAGAGCTTTCGCGAGCACGTCTACTTCGTCAACGAGCGCTGGGACCTTCTGTCGTTTCTCGAGAACCGAAGGCGCGGGAGCCTCACGCTCCGCTCCTGGATCGGGAGCTTCCTCGGCCGGAAGGTCGCGTGCGCGTGGTTCTCGTGGAGGGATCCGCTTCCCGCTCTGTGTGTGGCTGCAAGGGTCATCCGCAATCGACTGGGGCGCTAGGCGATGTGCGGGATCGCCGTGAGCGTGCTCGCGCCGGGTCACTGTCCGCTCGAGGAAACCCGCGCTGTGCGCGCGATGATCGACGCCTTTCTCCATAGGGGTCCCGACGGATCGGCGGTTCTCGCGGACGAGGAGAACGGCGTTCGCTTCGGGCACGCGCGGCTCGCGATCGGCGATCTGTCGGAGAACGGCCTCCAGCCGATGACGAACGAGACAGGCGATGTCTGGCTCGTCTGCAACGGAGAGGTCTATAATCACGCCGCCCTCCGCCCGTCCCTCGAGGCGAGAGGCCACCGCTTTCGCTCGCGAAGCGATTCGGAGGTCATCCTTCACCTGTACGAGGAACACGGCGCGTCCCTCATCGATCATCTGGACGGGAAGTTCGCCTTTGCCGTGTGGGACGCAGGGAGGCGCATCCTTCTCCTCGCGCGGGACCGACTCGGCGTCAAACCGCTCTATTATCACTCCCGAGGAGAGCGCTTTCTCTTCGCCTCCTCTCCGAAGGCGATCCTCGAGCACCCGGACGTCGGGGTCGACCTCTCGCGCGAGGGGGTCTGGCACTATTTAACCTTCAACTGTCTGCCGGCCCCCCACACGCTCTTCGCGGGGATCCGGAAGCTCCCGGCCGGATGCCGCCTTCTTCTCCGCCCGGGACAGGAACCGCGCGTCGAGACCTATTGGGATCTCCCTTCCCCCGTTCCCCATGCCGGCGCCCGCGGGGATGCGGAGGAGGAGCTCCGCACGCTTCTTCGCGCGGCGGCAGAGAAGCGGATGATGGCCGATGTTCCGGTCGGCGCTCCTTCGCTGCTCCCCAACCTCCTTCTCGCGCGCGAGGCGCGGCGAGACGGGATTCCCGTCGTGCAGGTGGGGGAGGGGGCGGACGAGCTCTTCTTCGGGTACGCGGCCAACCGGAGGGGACTTCTCCTCCAGCGTTTCTTCTGGAAACACGTCGCGGATCTTCCCCTCGGCGCGAGGCGCGCGGCGCACCGCGCTCTGGAAGGCCCGCTTCGTTTCGCCGGGGACATCTCGCCCGAGAACGCGCTCGACCTGACGCTTCGCGAGGGTTTTCGAAGGAGCGCCACCGGCGAGCGGGGCCTCTTCGATCCGCAGGAAACCCGTCGCCTCTTCGACGAACACCGGAGAGGATCGCCCGCGGCGTTCTATCCGATCTGGACCCTCTTCATCCTCGCTTTGTGGCATGATCGTTGGATCGCGGGGAGGCGCGGCGCATGACGCGAGAGCGGGTTCGCCCCGAATCGAAGCAGGTCGTCCTCGTGTCCGGCGCCCGGCCGAACCTCATGAAGATCGCTCCCGTCGCGCGCGCGCTCCGGAGGAACTCGCTCTTCGCGGTGCGCCTTCTCCACACGGGGCAGCACTACGACGACGAGATGGCGCATCGCTTCTTCCGCGATCTCGGGCTCGAGCGCCCGGACACCGATCTCGGCGTCGGCTCCCTCTCGCACGCCCGCCAGACCGCGGCGATCATGGAGCGCTTCGACGAGCACCTCGACCGCGAGAGGGCGGACCTCGTCATCGTCGTCGGGGACGTGAACTCGACGATCGCCTGCGCGCTCACCGCGGTGAAGAGAGGGATTCTCGTCGCGCACGTGGAAGCGGGCCTCCGGAGCTTCGACCGATCGATGCCGGAGGAGATCAACCGAATCCTCACGGACGCGATCGCCCACTTTCTTTTCACGACCGAGCGAAGCGCGGGGGAGAACCTCCGCCGCGAGGGGATTCCGGTGGAGCGCGTCTTCTTCGTCGGGAACGTGATGGTCGACACGCTCCTCGCGCATCGCGACAGGGCTCTCGCCGAGCCGCGCGTCTCGACGCGCCCCCCCGGAAGCTACGCGCTCGCCACGCTCCATCGCCCCTCGAACGTCGATCGCGAGGAGGACCTTCGCCAGGCGGTCGACATCCTCCTCGAAGCCGCTCTTCGGGTTCCCGTCGTCTTCCCGGTCCACCCGCGCACGCGGGAGCGGCTCGAACGATTCGGTCTTGTCCGGTCGCTCGCAGCGCCAGGCGGGATCGATCTTCTCCCGCCCCAGGGCTACCTCGCCTTTCTCCGCCTCATGGCGGAGGCGCGCGTCGTGCTCACCGACTCGGGCGGCATTCAAGAAGAAACAACCGCGCTCGGCATCCCGTGCATCACCCTTCGAACGACCACCGAGCGCCCGATCACGGTCGAAGAAGGGACGAACGTGGTGTGCGCGCGGGACCGGGAGAAGATCGTCGCCGCATTGGAAGAAGCGGTCGCCGGCCGCGGCAAGGCAGGGCGCGTTCCGGAGAAATGGGACGGGAAGGCCGCGGGACGGATCGCCGCCGTTCTCGACGAGAAGCTTTCTGGATAAACGAATCCGAGATCAACCCGCCGCGCGAGCCGCGCCTCGCGGCGCCGCGAGCCGGATGCGGTCGCGGATCAGGAGATCCATCCCGAGAACGATCCGCTCCCAATCGTGCCGTCTCGCCACCGCGAGGCGTCTCTCTCGCGATGCGCCGGGCGATTCGGCAAGAGCCGCCCGGATGCCGGCTGCGAACGCGCCCGCGTTCGGCGCGCTCCGAACGAGGTCGCCGAACTCCTCGCAGCAAGGAAGAGGAACCGATACGACCGGCTTTCCCGCGGCGAGATACTCGTGCAGCTTGAGAGGATACCGGTGGCGGGTCTCCGCCGAGACCTCATAGGGAAGAAGCCCGACGTCGAACGCTCCGATCATCGCGGGAATCTCCTCGTTCCTCCGCGACTCGAGGAGGTGCACGTTCGGGAGAGCCGCCCATTCGTCGAAGAGAGAACGGCTTTCGCGCGTCACGACGAGGACGGGCCCGGCGAAACAGAAGGAGACGTCGGGGAGAAGCCGCGCAACGTCGCGAAGAAGGAGAAAGTCGAGCTTGTCGCAGACGCGGCCGATGTACCCCGCGCGCGGCCTGCGGATGCGCTCGAGCTCGTCGGGCGCCGGAAGCTCGCGCACGGCGGCGAGCGAAAAACGGTCGAACGACACGCCGTTCGGAACGAAATGAACATTGCGATGGGGAGCGGCCTTCGCGTTCTGCAGGCTGGGCGACACGCAGAAGACGAGGTCCGCGCGGTCGAGGAGAATCGCCTCCTCGGCGCGGAGGCGCTCCTTGTTCGCCCCGAGGTATCCGGCGTACTCGTCGAGGACGTGATACACGACGAGTTTCTCGTCCAACCTCCCGATGTACCCGCGGAACTTCGGGTGGAGAAGATAGAGGATCGGGTTCTCCCCACCGATTCGCCGGAGAGCTCCTCGTAGCGCGCGAATCCGAAGATCCTGAATCGTCCGCACGAGCGCCCGCGGCTTGTAGAAGGTCGGAAGATGCCGCGGATAGCGGAAGAGATAGAGGTGATCGCGAAGATGGCGGACGCCGCCGTACTTTCCGTTCGGGGCGTAGCGGCCCCCGAACACTTCGGTCCGCTCGAGCGGAGGAGCTACGAAGAGGACTCGGTTCCTTCGCGCCAGACGGAGGAGAACCTGGTTCCACGTCTCCGTGCCCGACTCCCACTCACTCCAACCGAAGCAGACGATCGTCTCTCCGCGGAGCCTCTCCGCGGCGGGGTCGATCGAGAGAGGAAGCCCCTCGTCCCACGGCCTCATGGGACCGCCTCCTCGAGGACCTCGGCGAGCGCCCCGGAGAGCCGCCGGAAGTCGAAGCGTTCCGGACGCTCCGGGCGCGACAGCCCTTCCCCGCGGAGCGCCTCGAGGAGGGCCGTCTCGATCCCTTCCGGGTCGTCGGGCCGAACGATCCGCCCGGCCCGCTCCTCGCGCACGACCGTCTCGGTCGCCCCGCCGGTCACGAGGGCGAGGATCGGCTTGCCGAGAGCCATATACTCATAAAGCTTCCGCGGAACCTGCAGATCCGTCCCGGCCTGCACGACGAGAAGAAGGTCGGATGCCGCGAGTCGCCGGAGCGCCTCGCCGCGCGAGACCTTCGGCTCGAAGCGGACGACGCTCGCGAGAAGGGGGGATTCGAGAAGACCCCGCCACGGCATCCCGCCCGAAGTGCTTCCGACGAAAAGGACGCGAAGACGGTCGGGGGAGATCGCTCCCCGCTCGAGGAGCGCGCCGACGGCGCGAAGAAGGGGAGAAGGGTCGCGCGGCCCGTACAAGGTTCCCGCGTGCGTGATCGTGAAGGGCCTGTCCACGGCGGGCCGATCCAAGGGAGGGAGCGCCTCTTCCGGATCGTAGCCGTTCGTGATCGTGACGAGCTTCCCCGCGCATTCCGGAAAGCGGGCGGCGAAGTCGGCGCGCATCTCGTCCGTGGTCGCGACGACGCGGGCGGCGTTAGAGAGAACCGCCGCCTCGAGGAATCGATCGAGCGGACGGACGAGGGAGAGAGAACGATCCGGCGCGAAACGGCTCGAGGTCCAGGGGTCGCGGAAGTCGACGATCCACGGGCACCCCGTGAGGCGCGCCGCGAGAAGAGCGGCCACGTGGCCGCTCGCGGGCGGGGAGGAGGAGTAGATCGCGGAGACATCCTCTTCATCGATGATCCGGAGCGCCGCGGAGAGAGCGGAAGGAATCCAGCCGACCTGACGATCCGGAACCGTGAGAAGATCGCTCACCCAATCGCGCCAGCCCCCCGTGCGCTCCTCGCCGCCGCCGTTCGTCGGCACACCCGCATTCCCCTTTGACGGACGGCCGCGGAGGCGGTCCCTCGCGCGGAGAACGAGATCGAGGGGCTCGATCGCGCGCGTGCGGACCACTCGGGTGTCGGCCGGAAGCGCGGCGAGCGGCTCGCGGTCGAGAATCCCCGGCGCGCGGAGCGTCTCCGCCCGGACGGTGAGAACAACCGCTCCCCAGCCGTGGCCCGGGAGATAGCGGGCGAACTGAAGCGACCGGTACGTTCCGCTGGTCGTCAGCGGCGGAAAGTGATAGGCGATCATGAGAACTTTGCGCATGCGTCTCTCCGCGTGCTCCCCGCAGGGCAGCGACCCTACCCCTTCACAGTATCGTCCATCGTGCATGAAGAAAAGAGGGCAAACTGACCGCTCGGGCCCGGTTCCGCGGCTCCTGGAGTGCCCCCCGCCGCGTTCGCGGGGTTCCTTCCGGCTCGATCGGCACTTCCCCGCGCATCACTCGTCGGGTAGACTCGCGGAGGACCGAGGTCCGAAAGGAGGCGCGAGGGCGTGCGAAGAGCGATCGTGGTGCTCCTCGCGGGAGCGATTCTCGCGCACGCGGGGATCTTCCGCTGCGGCTGGCACCTCGACGACAACCACACGATCGTTCGAAACGAGGCGATCGGCGATCTCGGAGCGGCCTTCCGCGGCCTCCTCCTCTCGAACCGAGGCCTCGGGAACCTCACCTTCACGCTCAACTGGCTCCTCTCCGGCTCGGACACGTTCTTCTACCATTTGGCGAACCTCCTCATTCATCTGGCGAACGGGCTCCTCGTCCTCGCGATCGCGCGAAAGCTCGCGCCGATCGGTCCTCGCCGCGACCTTCTCGCGCTCGGGGCCGGAGCGCTCTTTCTCTTCCACCCGCTCGCGACGAACTCCGTGACCTATATCGTTCAGCGGTATACTTCTCTCGCAACGTTCTTTTATCTCCTCGCGATCGCCGCTTATCTTCGCGGGAGAGAAGGGCAGAAGAACGCCCTCCTCCTCGCGATCGCGGCCGCCCTCGCCGCCTCGCGCATAAAAGAGATCGCGCTCACTCTTCCTCTCGTTCTCGCCTGGACCGAGTGGGTCTTCCCTCATGGGCGGGGCGCGCGCCGTCTTCTTCGCGTCCTTCCGTTCGTCTTCGTCGCGGGGCTCATCCCCGCCACGCTGGTCGGCGCTCGTCTCGGCCTCGGCGAGGCGCTCTCCGAGGCGATGCGCTCAGGGACCCGCGAGACGGCGGAGATCGGGCGCATCCCGTATTTCTGGACGCAGATGCACGTGGTCACGACCTATCTCCGACTTCTCGTACTTCCGTACGGCCTCACGCTCGACCACGACTATCCTCTGACGATCGGTCCGGACGCGGCGACGCTCGCGAAGGCTCTCTTCCTCGGCGCGATCGCCGCTGCGGCGCTCTGGGGACGCCGGCGCACGCCGCTCGCAAGCTTCGGGGGCGGCTGGTTCTTCCTCACGTTGCTCGTGGAGTCCTCGGTCTTCCCGATCCGCGACGTGATCTTCGAGCACCGCACCTACCTCCCGTCGGTCGGCTTCTTTTTCGCGGCCGCCGATCTCGCTTCGCGCGCGCTCCGATCGAGACGCCTTCTCGTCGCCTCGCTCGTCGCCGCATCGGTCGCGCTCGGCGTGCAGACCTCGCTCCGAAACCGCGTCTGGAAGGATGAGATCACACTCTGGACCGACTGCGCGGCAAAGGCGCCGCGAAAGGCGCGCCCGCGCGCGAACCTCGCCTATGCGTGGATCGACCTCGGGGAGAAGGCCCGGGCGCGCGAGGCTCTCGAGGAGGCGATCCGCATCGGGCCCGCGTATCCGGAGGATCTTGTCACGCTCGCCGAGCTTCGCTTCGAGACGGGCGATCTCGGCGGGTCGGAAGAGGCGCTCCGGGAGGCCCTCCGCCTCCGGCCGGAGTATGGGAGAGCGAGGCGGAACCTCGCGCAGGTCCGTCTCGCCAGGGGAGACGAGGTGGACGCTCTCAGGGAGGCAGAGGAAGCAGTCCGCCGGGAGCCGACCTACGCAGCCGCCTGGCTTCTTCTCGGGCGGCTTCGGCTCCGTTCAGGGGATGCCGAGGGCGCGGCCCGCGCGGCGGATGAGGCGTCCCGAGTGGGCGGAAGCACGATCGAGGCGGTTCTCCTCGGCGCGGAGGCGGACGCCGCTCGCGGGGATGGAACGGCCGCGCTTCACCGCCTGACCGCGCGCGACGTTGAGGGAAGTGGAGGGAACAGGGAGGACCTCGCGCGCGTCATTCGAACCCTCAGCGAGCTCGGAGACATCCGGCAGGCGATCGAAGCGGCGCGCCTCGGGGCCACATGGTTCCCGACGGATTCCCGGTTCCCCTACTACGCGGGAGCATCCCTCCTCTCCGCCGGACGGCCCGCCGAGGCGGCGGAGGCCCTCCAAGAGGCCAGGGAACGCGAACCGGACAACCAAACGATCCGCGGGCTCCTCGCCCTCTCTCTCGCTCGAGCAGGAAGGTCGGAGGAAGCCGCGCGCGAGGCCCGTTCGGTGCTCCAGGTCGATCCCCTAAACGCCGATGCCAAGGCCGTTCTCGAGGAGATGGAGCCCCTTCGAGAGGGCCCCCGCCTCTCCGCTGGGAACTGATCATGGGGTGTCTCTCGGCTTGCTTGTCCCGAAGTGCCCAGCATTCTGCCGACTGGTCATTTTCTGAGCAAGTCTCTCGCCCGGGGTTATTGTCCGGACGAACATGCCCCCGCGCGAGTCTTGTATCCCACGAAACAATAGAGCATTATACTACGGGTGATCGATCGGTGGTCCTCGGTCGCGGCATACCCCTTGCATTCCGGATCTCCGCCGGGCGGGAAATGGGCGCGGCCGCCCCTCCTTTCTTATGATCATGGCCGGGGGGTGTTTCCTGCGTCAACGGGGTTTGCAGCGGGGGAAGCCGGTGGGTCGTATGAAATGCAGGGCGCGCCGCGTCCCTCCGATGGGGAGCGCTATGCTCGCCGCTGTGCTTCTCTGTGTGGCGGGGGCGACGCGCGCGGCCGACGTGGAGCTCCGATGGACCGCGCCGGGAGACAACGGGTCGAGCGGAACGGCCGCCGGCTATGACCTCCGCTTCCGCTCGATTCCTCCGGGGGCCGACACACTCTCGTGGTGGAATGCCGCCTCAGAGGTCCAGGGCGAACCCGCTCCCGGCCCCGCGGGAACGGCACAGTCGGTCGTCGTCGGCGGCCTGACGCCCGGGGCTTCGCTGACCTTTCTTCTCCGCACGTTCGACGAGGTCCAGAACCTATCCCCGTTCAGCAACATTTTACACATCACAGTTCCCGAGGTTTCCGATCCGGGCGATCCGCCCCCGACGCTTCCTCTCGAGATTCGGAACGTGCGGGTCGACTCGATCGGAACAAAGGCGGCCCTCCTTCGGTGGGAGACCGAGCCGGGGGCCTTCGCGTTCGTGCGCTATGGGCCGAGCACGTCCTACGCATGGGCGACCAATCCGGGGCGGGATACGACGCGAACCCATTCCGCCCATCTGAGCGGTCTCGCGGAGGGAAGTACCGTCCACTTCCAGATCGTCGCGTACGTCGCCGGCGCAAGAGACTCGACGGAGGATTCCTCGTTCGTCCTGCGGAGCGTTCCCCCTGCGCGCATCCGGGACCTCGCCGCCGCGCAGGGCCCGAGTTTCGGCGAAGCGCGTCTCACTTGGACCGCCGTGGGCGACGACTCGCTCGCGGGCCAAGCGTCCTCGTACGATCTCCGCTGGAGCCGGAGCGCGATCTCCGAAGCGAGCTGGGGCCAGGCGACGCGCCTCGCGACCTTCGCGCCGCTCCCCTCCGGCTCCCCCGAGAACCGGGTCTTCGGGTGGCTTCCGGCGGGGGAGACGTGCTATTTCGCCCTCCGCGCGGTGGACCAGGCAGGGAACGAATCCGCGCTTTCGAATCTCGCTTCGGTCGCGCTTGCGGCGGACACGGCCGCGCCGATCCTCTCGAACATTCATGTACAAAACATCACGCCGAACTCCGCGCGGATCTCCTGGTCGACCAACGAAGCGGCGGACAGCGAGGTCCGTTACGGGAAGACTGCCGCATACGAGCTTGGGAGCGTTGGGGAGAGCGCACGCGTCACGACGCACCTCCTCACCCTCTCGGGGCTCAACCCGACGACGGTCTACCATTTCCAGGTCCGGTCCGCGGATGCCGCGGGGAACCTCGCGGTCTCCGATGACCGTACATTCCAGACGGGGACCCAGGTTCCCTCCGAGGACCCAGTCCTCTTCGGTCTCGCGCTCGCCGCTCTCTCCGACACGGACGCAGTCGTCGTCTTCTCGACGAACATCCCCGCGTTCGGGTGGATCGACTTCGGGCTCGACACGACGTACGGGACGACGGTCGCGGGGGCGGAAGAGACGACCGATCACTCGCTCCGACTCGCGCCGCTCACCCCGGGCGAGACGTATCATTTTCGCCCGCGCGCAACGACTACTTCCGGAGGCGCCGCCTCGAGCGAGGATCAAACGCTCACGACCTATGCCGATTCGGAGGGACCTTCGATCGAACAGGTGGAAGTCGCGTCGGTCGGTCCGACGAGCGCGACGATCCGCTGGAAGACCGATGAGGCATCGATCGGCCGCATCGAGTACGGGCTTACTCCCTCATACGGCTCCTTCTCTTCCTCGGGCGCGCTCTACGCGTACCAGCACGAACGAACGCTCGAAGGACTCGCGCCGGGATCGCTCTTTCATTTCCGCATCCGATCGAGCGACCCGTGGGGGAACGAGTCAAGCTCGGAGAACCACACGTTCGCCACGCTCGCGCTAGGCGATCACGAGGCCCCGATCATCACCGCTCTACACATCGAGGAGACGACGGAGACGTGCGGGACGATTGTCTGGGAAACGAGCGAACCGGCCGACGCGCAGATCGAGTACGGCCTCGCGCTTCCGTACGCGCTCGCGACCCCTCTCGCCGAAGCGCTCGAGACCAGCCATCGTCTCACGTTCTGCGGGCTTCTTCCCGGGACGACGTACCACTTCCGCGTCCTCTCGAGGGACGCGTCCGGAAACCTAGCCGCTTCGGGAGACGCGCTCCTCACCACGCTCGAGGGAGAAGAGCCGCCCCTTCCCTTGATTCAGGATGTTCGTCTGGAGGATCGTTCCTCAACCGGCCTCACGGTCGTCTGGGAGACGGACCGGCCTGCGATCGGGCAAGTCGAGTACGGCCCGGGTCCTTCCTTCGGCTCGTTCAGCGCCCCGGAGAACTCCGCGCGCGAGGAGCACGAGGTTCGCATCGAGGGGCTCGTCCCCGGCATCGTCTTCCATTTCAGGGTTCTCTCGTGGGTCACGGGGGGACCGACCGCGTTCTCCCAGCCGGACTCGTTCCTTCTCGCTCCGGACGTCGACCTCGAGCCGCCGGTGATCTCCGGGGTCGAGGTCGCCGTGGTCACGGATTCCTCGGCGGAAATCGTGTGGACGACGGACGAGCCGGCGGACGGACGGGTCGAGTACGGCGCAGGGGCCGCTTACGACCGGACGACGGCGCTCGACACGGCCCGCACGACGACTCATCGCGCGCGCCTCGAGGGTCTTCTCCCGGCGACGACCTATCGCTTCCGCGTGCTCAGCGCGGACCGCGCCGGAAACCTCGCGTATTCGATAGGCGAAGCGTTCAGCACGGAAGGTTCGATCGACGCGACCGCCCCGCAGATCGAGGGGTTCGCGGTCCAGGAACTCGGGGGCGGCTCGATCCGCGCGACCTGGAGCAGCGACGAGCCGGCGCGCGGGTTCATCCGCTATGGGCTCGACTCGACCCTCACACTCTCGACCGCGCCGGCTGCCGGGTTCTCAGTCCTCCATCAGGCCGACGTGCACGGGCTCGCGGCGGGGTCGCGCTTCTTCTTCCAGGCGGCGGGAACGGACGCCGCCGGAAATGAGGGGCGTTCGTCGATCGTCGCGCTCCTCGTCGGCGCCGTGGCGGACACCATCCCCCCGAGCATCGCCGGGGAGCTTCATGTGCGCGCCGGAATCCGCGACGCGGTCGTTCTCTGGGCGACCGAGGAGCCGACGAACAGTCGTGTCGAGTACGGGCCGGACACGACGCTTGGACATTCGGCCGAGGAGGAAGGCTATCATCTGACCCATGCGTTCACGCTCACGGGCCTCGAGCCGGACGCGATCTACCATTTCCGCATCGCTTCACGCGACGCCGCGGGAAACCTCTCGTCGTGGGGGGGGCGCACCTTCGCGACCCTCGCCGACACGGCGGCCGTCCCGCCCGTCGTTCTCTCGTGGAGGCTTGTGGAGGCGGCCTCGTCGCACGCCGTGATCGAGTGGTCGACCGATCGGCTCTCGATCGGGCAGATCGAGTACGGGACCGGAGGCGTTTTGACGCGCGCGACGCCGTTCTCCCGCTCCTTCGCGACCTCGCATCGGGACACGCTTCGGAACCTCCAGGCATCGACCGTTTATATCTATCGCATCCGCGGGCTCTCGCCGGAAGGGCTCTTCTTTTCCGCCCCCGCGGACAGCTTCCGGACGGGCGAGGATTCCTCGCCGCCTCCGCCGCCGGCCTTCCGAACGGCGGTCGAGATGGACGGGGAGATTCGGCTCTTCTGGGAGGCGGACTCGAGCGAGACGCCGCACACGGTCGTCCTACATCGCCGCTTTCTCCCCGGAGGGGAGTGGACGACCGTATGGGTCGCGGCGGGGAAGGACACGCTCTTCGTCGATGTCCTCCCGGCGGATCTCGGAAGCTACCGAAAGGCGGAGTACTACCTCGAGGCGTTCGACGCGTACGGGAACCGCTCGACCGGGGAGTCGATCGAGGTGGAGCTCCCCGCTCCTCCGGCGCCGAGCCTCGAGGCGTCTCGGCTCCTTCCGAATCGCCCGAACCCGTTCAACCCGACGACCGTGATCCCGTTCGAGATCTCCGCGACGCCGGGCGCCTCGCATCGGGTTCGCATCGCGGTCTACAACGCGGCGGGAGAGATGGTCCGGCTTCTTCTCGACGAGACGTTTCCCGCGGGGACGAGGGGCGAGGTCCTCTGGGACGGGTCCGACTACCGAGGCCGCCCGGTCGCGAGCGGCCTCTATTACTGCCGCTTCGATGCGGGTGCCTACCGCGACACGCGCCGCATGACGCTGATTCGCTGATCCGCTCTCCCGGGCGGTCGGTACCCTCCCCGTGCGCGCCGTTCCCTTCCCCGTGCTATCCTCCCGAGAGAATGATGAGACCTCAACGAGGGGGAGGTTTCCGTGTCGGGTTTTCCAGTTCGGCGGCGAGCCTTCGCGCTTCTCTTTGCATGCCTGATTCGTGCGCTCCCGAGCGCCGCCGGCGTCGACGAAGGTCCGCCGACCCGCGCGGCCCCGACCGGGCTCACGAACGCCCGCCTCCTCCACGACGACCGCGACGGGGGCTGCACGGGTTTCCTCTGGTCTCCGGACGGCCGCTGGCTGGCGATCGGAGCCACGGGCCGCGGAGTCGTTCTCCTCCGCCCCGGCGAGGAGGACACGACCTATACCTTTCCGGCCGGGTGGGTCGGTCCCTATCGGATGTGCTGGTCGATCGACGGCCGGAGCCTCTACTACTCCGAGGATCTTCCCCGAGAGGCTTCCCGTTGGCGTCGCCTCTACCGCATCATGAAGATCGTGCCCGGGTCGTTGAGCCAGAGCTGTTTCGTCGATTCGCTTCCGTGGCCGGCGAGGCCGCACGCCGTTCCCGGAGGGATCGGGTTCTCCGACACGCACGGGGAGCACCCTCTCTTCCTCTACGAATCAGGAACACCCCTCGAAGAGACCGAGTCGCTCTTCTTCGTGCAAACCTGTTGGCGCGACGAGTGGGGATCGACCCTGGATGTGTACCTCGTGCGTTCCTCCGGTCGCACGCCCCTCCTGCAGGAAGAGGGGGGAAGACACCGCCTGCTCCAGGCGGTCTCTCCGGCCTGCGACCGGGCAATCGTGATGGGCACGCCCGGCCTCCTCGTCGCAGATCTGGACGACGGGGAGGCGAGGGTGTACGCGGAGGGTTACACGTGCGATTTCGCGCAGTGGCATCCGGAGGGGGACTGGGTCTTCTTCTGCCACACGACCGACGACGGACACCGGATCCTGACGTCCGACATCTACGCCGTGTCGACGGCGACCGGTTCGGTGCGCCGCCTCACGGACACCCCGGCCATCGAGGAGAGGGTCGCGGTCTCTCCGGACGGACGGAACATGGTCTTCCGGGCGACGCCGGGGGCATGGATCGCGGAGATCGTGTACGACTCGACCGGGACCGGGGAGGGGACGAACGTCCGCCCGGGCCGCGAACCGCGCGCGGAGACACACGAGGAGAACGACGAGTGAGCCGTGCAGGATTCGAACCTGCGACTTCCTGCTTAAAAGGCAGGTGCTCTACCGACTGAGCTAACGGCCCACGTGGTTGTCAGTCCATCGGATAGCCTGATTCTCGTCGATCGCATTCTAGCCTTCCTGCTACGGATTTGCTACAGTTTTTCCCGCCGAACCGCCCGTACCCCAGAGCCGTTCTGCTTCCGACCGCACCATCTGCTCGGAGAAGCGGGCGTATCTCTGGGTCGTCGTCACGGACTTGTGGCCGAGGATTTCCTGCACCGCCTCCAGCCTCCAACCCTCGCGAAGCATCATCATCGCCGCCGAATGACGAAGCATGTGGATATGGAACCTCCGAACCCCTGAGCGACGCCGAACGGTCCGCGTGAACGATCCTTTGCTCTTCGCCGAGAAGGGGACGAGCGGCCCGATTCGTGCACGGATCTCCGATGCGATCTCGGGCCGCAGCGGAATCCGTCGCACGTCACCCGTCTTGCCGATCTCCACCTCGATCATTCCGTTCCGCACGTGCTTCCTCTCCACCTTGACGAGGTCTCCCCAGCGGAGTGCTGTGGCAAGACCGAGCCGAACCACGAACCCGTGCGGGTCGGCGATCGCCACGAGGGCATCCGTCTCCTCCTCGCTCAATGCGTCGGGAAGCCGAATCGGGATGCGGGGAAGGAGTCGCCTCGGCATCGGGGAAACGGACAAGTACCCCGCATCGACCGCCCAGTTGAACATGCACCGAACATCGGAGAGAACGTGCCGCACCGTTTCCGGCGAAAGGCACTTGCCTCCACGCGCCGGCATCTTCTCCAACCAGAGACGGTAGCTTCGCAGATCGTCGTCGTTGATCCGTTCCGCTCGTTTCGCGCCGAAGAAGGGGACGAGGTACTTCCAAACCCACGACGCGGCAAGCCGGCCGCTCGCCTGGTTGCGGGCCGTGGGAACGTAGGTCTCCAACCAGCGGAGCGCGAGCTGCTCGATGAGAAGGTCGCTTCGCTGCGGAAAGCCGTCCCGCTTCTTGAGAAACTCTCGATAGCGACGGCATGCCTCGACCCTGTCTTTGCCAAACGATATCCACCGATCCTTTCCGTTCCGGCAGTCCCGCATGAAGAACGTTCCGTTCGACCGCCTCTTCAGTCCTCTCGGGAGCTTGGGCACCTCAAGCCTCCTTTCTAGCCTTTGCCTCAAGCCACCGTCGGACGCCTAGCGGTCGAACCGTATGCGGCC
>VGIW01000059.1 GCA_016867715.1 Candidatus Eisenbacteria bacterium
CGGTCGCGCACCTCGGCGAACGCGCGAGCGTTCGGCGGCCCGACCTTCCCGTTCTGGAGGATGAGACGGCCCTCGGGGGAAAAGATCGCGAAGCGCTTCAGGCTGAGCTCGAGATCGAACGGCTCCTCCCCTTCCTCGACGCCGAGCACGCGCCTGCGAACGAGCGTGCTCCGCGCGACCTCCTCCGCCTCGCGGATCGCATCCCGCTCGAGGGCGTAACGCACCGATTGAAGCGACGCGCGCGCCGCCGTTTCCCCCGCCTCGCGGAGCCGGCTCGCCGCCATCCGCCGTCCCGCGAAGCCGAGGAGGAGCGCGGGAAGAAGAGAAACGAGAAGGAAGGCGAGCACGAGCCGGTCGCGGAACGTTGTCTCGAAGCGAAGGCCTCCCCGGAGGCGGCGCGCGCGTTGCGAGAGAAGAAGAACCGCCGCGAGCACGGCGAGACCCGCTAGGGCGAAGAAGAGGGACGCGAGCGCGATGTCGATGAGCGGGAGCGCTCGATTCACGGCGCTCGCGCGCGGCAACGCGAACGCGAGCACCCCTTCTCGATCCGGGTCGTTCCACTCGGTGAAGAAGGCGTCGTGTCGGCTCCCGTCGACCCGGATCCGACCCCACGCGGAGCCGCTTCGCTCGATCGCGCCCAGAAGCTCGCTGTCCAGGCGCGTCTCCTCTGGGAAACGATCGCTCGACGAGAGAACCGTCTCGCCGTCCTGGTAGAGGAACACCTGAAGCGCCTCGGTCTGGCGCACGAGCGTCCTCTCGAGCGTGCGCAGGTTGCGAAACATCTCGTACGAGGCGGGCGGGAGCTTCGCGGCGTACTCGAGGTTCTCGTAGAAGTACGGGATGGAGATCATCACGGCGCCGACGAGGTCTCCCGCGCGCATCAGCGGAACCGCTCCCGTGTAGACCTCCATCGACTCGCCCCGGAAGCGGCGACGTCCCTCGTAGATCCGCATCTCTCCGGAAGAACGGACATCGCGAAAGACGAAGGCGGCGCGCACCGGAGACTCCGGGGGCATGTCGAGCGCAAACCGGCTCACGACCGCTCCCTGGCGGTCGAGAATGCGGAGCTCGACGCTGTAGTCGTACCGGGAGAGGCCGCTGCGAACCCACGCGAGAAAAGCCTCGCGCTCCATCGGCGGGAGCGAACGACGCGAGAGCTTCTCGAGAAGCACCGGGTCCTTCTCGAGCGAGCGGAGGGTTTCTTCAAGCAAGAAGCGTTTCCATTCGTCCCGCGGTTCGGCGAAACGAAGGGCCTTCTCCTCGAGGCGGAGCCGCGCGAACTCCTCCCTCCCGGCGCCAAGGCTCGGTTCGAGCGCCACCACGACGGCGAACAGGAAACCGAAGCCGCTCCAGAGCCGCCAGCCTCTCCCTCGCAGAAAGTAGAGAAGGAGAAAGCCGGTCGACACGGCGATCGCGGGAAGAAGGATGAACGGCGGCGTTCCGCGCGCATCGAGACGGCCGAGAACGAGAACCAGGGCGGCGAAGACGGCTCCGAGAAGAACGCGCGCCGGGAAGCCGAGACGCTCCGGCGCGCGGGGAACGAAGGGGCCGTGGGCGGACGCGAGGACGAAGAGCGCGTCGACGAGGAAGAGGTACCCCGCCGCGGCGAGGAGAAGAGCGAGCTCGAGGAGAAGAACCGGCGGAGGTCCGAGCGGGTTCGGCCCGTCGAAGAGCGAGAGCGTCGTCGAGAGACAGGTCTCGCGAACGAGCGCCCCGAACCCTGCCGTCGCCGCCGTGAGAAGCGCGAGAATCGCGAGAAGGGGAAGCGGGCGGACCCTTCTTCCGCCCGAGCGGGAACGCGCCCAAACGGCGGCACGCTCCCTCGCCGATAGGAAGACGAGAAAGAGGACGAGGCCGGTGATCGCCGCGTCTGCGGGAGATTTCCACGCGCCGAGAAGAACCGGCGAGGAGAATTCTTCCGGTCCCGTGACTCCCGATCCCCCTCCGAGCCTCGCGGGAAGATCGAACACGAGAAGAAGACCGCGGAGGAGAAGGAGGGCGGCGATCGGAACGCGAAGAGCGAGGGAGCGGAGCGAGTCGTCGTCTCCGGAGCGGACGGGGCGCTGCCGGCCGCCCCCCCACGGCAGCCAGCAAGCCCAAAAGAGAAGGAGGAAGAGAGCCGCTCCGAGCGCCGTGCGCTCCCCGACCCCCCGCACCCGTTCGCGCGCGGAAGGAAGAAGCACGCTCGCGCTCCCGATCTCCGAGCCGTCGGGGCCTCGGAGAACCCGTTCCCCTTCGCCCCCATGGGCGAAGAAGCGCACGGTCCCGCCCACGTTCTCCCGGACGTGGCGCGCGAAGGGAACCTCCCTTCCCACACCCTCCGCAAGATCCGGATTCCGTCCGACCGGGCGCATCGCGCGCACCAGACCGGCCGGCGTGCGCTTCCCCTCCACGCGGACCGGAACCTCGACCACGAGGTGCACACGAAGCGGATCGTTCGCCATCCGCACCCCGCCCCGGCGGCCGGGATCGAGGAGATCGGGCACCTCGCCCCACCACGCGATCGGCTCACGCTCCCCTTCCCGCTCGATCTCGAAGACCGCCCCCTCGCCGAGCGGGCCTTTCGCGAACTGCATCCCCCAGATGCCGAGCGCCCCGAAGAGCGGCTCACGCTCGCGGCGGCCGACATCCTCGACCAGAAGGGAACCGACCGTCTCATCCTCCGCGATCGCCGACGCCCAGCGGGAAAGTGAATCCGCCTGCGCGCCGACCGCCCGCTCCAGCTCGGCATAGGCCCTCGCGCGCGCCGCTTCTCCGGTCGACTCGATCCGCGAGACCGCAAGCCGGCCAAGAAGGAGAACCCCGAGCGAAAGAAGGAGAAGCGAGGCGCGAACGACGAACCGACCTCGCGCGAGGAGAAGAACCGCGGGAAGAAGAAGGAAGAATACCGGGAGGAGAGGAAGCGCCTCCGGCCGGAGCCTGTCGGCAACGAGGAGAAGCGTGCCGCCGAGCGCGACCGCGCCGAGAACGATCGAGAAGATGCGACCGCGCGCTCCGTTCGACACCATGTCTTCTACCTGTCCGCCGGAAGGACGCTCGCGTGTGCGACCGCGGCCTCGGGGAGGTCTATCGGTCCCGGACCTTGATCTCGGCGATTGTCCATCTTCCGTTCTCGCGGCCGAGGGAGAGGAAGACCGCGAGCCGCCGGCTCGCCCCCGAGAGGTCGCGGTGCTCCCAGTCAGCGGTCGCATTCGGCCGCCCGGACCGGCCGTGCAGGTTCCGAAAGCGCACGAACTCGAAGCGGATCGTCTCGGCCCCCTCGATCAGACGTCCGAGAATCGAGAGCGCCTGATTCCGCGAGAACCAGCCCTCCGGATGCTCTCCGCCCCCGAGCGAAAGGCCGACCCCTCTCCTCGCAATCCAGGGAGCGAGACGCTCTCGCTCGCACGTCCGCCACGCCGATTCGAAATCGAAAAGGACCTCCGCGACGGCCGGATCCGCCGCCGCGAGCCCCGAGTCCGGCTCGATCCACTCGACACCTGAGGCCTCCGTCGTGTCGCGCAGGGAGAAACGCGCCGAATCGGACGCCTCCGCTCGGACCGCGAGAAGGACGAGAGCCGCGAGGACGAGCGGGCGCGTGTCGGGCACGGGAACCTCCTCCGCGTCTTGCGACCGGGTTAGGAAGTGTTGCGCAAACCCCATGCCACTGAGGGACCCCGCCCAGGGCCCCACAACTCCTTACGAAACAAGGAAATAGACAAAGAGAGCGGAACGCGGGACCGGGGGGTGTCCGCCGGCGCGGAACCCCTTGTACCCTTTCGGGGACGACATGCCGCGGCTACTTCGTCGTCGTCGACGCTCTCGCGAGCCCCTTCGCCTTCGCCCGGGCCACGTCGAAGTTGTGCCAGTCGACCACGATCGCGCTCGCGACGTAGATCGAGGAGTACGTCCCGATCACGATCCCCACGAAGAGGGCGAGCGCGAAATCGCGGATCACGCTCCCCCCTCCGAAGAGGAGAAAGAGGACCACGATCAACGTCGTTCCGCCGGTCAGGATCGTTCGCGAGAGGGTCCGGTTGATCGCCGTGTTCAGCACCCGGTCGTAGGGGAGCCGCGCGTAGAGACGAAGGTCCTCGCGAATCCGGTCGAACACGACGATCGTGTCGTTCAGAGAGTAGCCGACGATCGTGAGGAACGCCGCGATCACGCTGAGCGAGATCTCGAGGTTCGCGAGCGAGAAGACCCCGAGCGTGATGAGCACGTCATGGACGAGCGCGGCCACCGCGGCGACGGCGAAGCGGAACTCGAACCTCCACGAGATGTAGATGAGGATCCCGAGGTTGGCGAAGAGGATCGCCCAGAACGCCTTGCTCCGAAGCTCCTTTCCGATGCGCGGTCCGACGCTCTCCTCGCGCCGGATCTCCACGCTCCGATCGGGGAAGTCCGCTCGCATCTGGTCGAGCACGCGGTCCCCGAGGGCGCCCGTGAGCCCGGTGTCCTTTACGTGGATCAGGATCTCCCTCTCGTCCCCGAACCTTTGCACTTCAAACGTTCCCGCTTCGATCTTACGAAGGGCGGAGCGGATCGGTTCCAGGGGTACCGGCTCGTCGAAGCGGACCTCGAGCACCGACCCGCCCTCGAAGTCGATCGAGTAGTTCAGCCCCTTGTGAAAGAGGATCGAGAAGAGACCGATCGCGATGAGAATTGCCGAGAAGACGTACGCCTTGCGGCGATGATTGATGAACTCGAAGTTGGCGTTGGTCAAGAATTCCATGGCTCTCTCCCCTCGTCCCCGCTAGATGCTCAGCTTCGTCGGCGAGTACCGGTTGACGATGAAATCGAAGATCATCCGCGTCACGACGATCGCCGTGAACATGGAGGAAACGATCCCGACGCTCAGGGTCACCGCGAACCCTTTGATGTTCGCGGTCCCGAATTGGAGGAGGACGAGCGCCGAGATGAGCGTCGTCACGTTCGAGTCGAGAATCGTCCGGAAAGCGCGCGTGTACCCCGCCTCGATCGACGCGCGCACGGTTTTGCGATTCCGCAGCTCCTCGCGGATCCGCTCGAAGATCAGCACATTCGAGTCGACCGCCATGCCGATCGTGAGGATGATGCCGGCGATGCCGGGGAGCGTGAGCGTCGCGCGAAGAGCGGACATCACGGCGAGGATGAGGATCAGGTTGAGGATGAGCGCGACCGTCGCGTAGAGTCCGGAGAGCCGGTAGTAGATCAGCATGAAGATCGCGACGCAGAGAACGCCGAAGATCGCCGCGTTCACGCCGAGGCGGATCGAGTCGCGCCCGAGGGATGGCCCCACCGTCCTCTCCTCGATGATCTCGAGCGGCGCGGGAAGGGCGCCCGCCCGAAGGACGATCGAGAGGATCTTCGCCTCGTCCATGTCGTAGTTCCCGGTGATCGACGCGCGGCCGCGGGGGATCTTCCCCATGATCGTCGGCGCGACGTGGATCTTGCCGTCGAGAACGATCGCGAGCCGCCTCCCGACGTTCGCGCCGGTGATCCGCGAGAAGTCGTGCGCCCCCTCGCCGGTGAGGGTGAGGCTCACTCCCGGCGAGTTCGGCCTCGTCTGATCGAGCCCCATCGAGACGACCGCGTTCGACACGGAGGCGCCGGTGAGCTCCGGCTTGTCGCTCACGAGATAGAGGGCCTTCATGTTCGTCCCGCCGTAGTCGACAAACTCGCGGCCCCACACGAAAGCGGCACCGAACGGAACGAGACCCCGAACCCCCGGAATCGCGAGAAGCGACTCGACCGCCGCCTCCTGCTCCTCCGGAACCCACGCGTTGTCCTGCTCGCCGCTCCGGAAGAAGCGAAGCCGCGCCGTGAGCGGCGTCTTCTTCATCGCCTCCTCGTCGGGAGAAAGCGCGAGCGTGTCCTCGGGGACCTCGGCGTCCTTGGATCGGGCATACAGGAAGTCGTCGATCCGGCGGAGCGTCTCGGTGAACTCCGCCGCCGACCGGAGGAGCTTGAACTCGAGGAGCGCGGTCTGCCCGATCAAACTCTTCGCCTGTAAAGCGTCTTGCACGCCGGGAAGCTGGACGACGATCCGATCTCCTCCTTGCCGCTGGATCGACGGCTCCGCGACGCCGAACTGATCGACCCGGTTCCGGATGATCTCGAGAGCCCGGTCGGTCGCGTCGCTCGCCTCGTCTCCGGAAAGATTCGAGCGATCGACCTGGAGCACGAGGTGCATGCCTCCTTGGAGGTCGAGCCCGAGGCGGAGCGCCTTCGAGCGGAGCTCGCTCAGTTCCTTCTCTCCCATCGCCTCCCGCTCTTCCGTCGAGAGGGTATGGAAGCGGAGCGTGGGGTAGACATACCAGGCGCCCAAGAGGAGCGCCGCGAGCACGAGGATCAGCCGATACCGGTTTTTATTCATCCGAAGCTCCTTCGCCCGCCGCGTCCGGCGCGCACGGGCGGTCGATCATCGCAGCGGGTTCGGGGCTGCCGGAACCCGCGCCCCGTCCGCGGAGGGTTCGCTTCCCGCACCGCCGGGAGGATCCTTGAGAAGGTCCCGGACCCGCACCAGCCGGATTCCCGACCGGCGCATCTCCGGGATCTTCTCCACAAGCGCCTCGAGAGTCGCCTCGCGCGGGTGGCCGATTCCGATCGCACGGCCGCGCGCGCGCGCGATCTCCGCGAGACGGTCCAGATTCTCCAGGATCTCTTCCCGGCTGTCGTAGCCCGAGTCCCAGAAGAGATCGTTCTCGAGGCACGTCACGCCCAGGGCGCCCGCGAGCCTCCGGGCGAGACGGCCCGCCACCGTCTTCGAGTCGAGAAAGAGGAGATCCCTCTTCCCTACCTCATCGAGGACGATGCGGAGAATTCTCTCGTCCTGCATCGCCCGCGATCCCATGTGGTTGTTCACGCCGTCGAGGCCTTCGAAAGCGCCCAGGGCCGACCGTACGAGCGCGCGCACCTCCTCGTCCGTCTGCGCGACGAAGATCGCCCGCGGTCCCGGGTCCTCCTCGGGATACTCCAAGGGCTCCATCGGCAGATGAAGGAACAGGTCCTTTCCCGCCGCCCGGACCCTCTCGGCGATCCTCGTGGAGAAGGTCTCCCCGGGGAGGACCGAAATCGTGAGATCGCAGTCCAGCTCGAGGAACGCTCGTGCCGTCGGCCCGTACGCGTACCCGAAGTCGTCGATGATCAGGGCGACCCGTGGGGCGGGAACTTCCGCCTGGGGGCGGCCCGCTCCGACGGCCGTCGCGACCAGAAGGATAAGGGCCGGCGGGGCCAAGCATCTCATCGGCGGCCGAATCCCTCCCCCCGCGAGCTCCGCGGGGGAGATCGCGTGACCGCGGGACCGACCACGGCCCCGAGCCTCTGGCGGCACAACCTAGGGAGTCTATGGGCGCGGCGGCGGTTCTGTCAACCGATTTGCCGGTGCACGAGAGGCGCGGAAAAAAGGGAACGCCCCGAACGGAGCGTCCCCGGCTTCTTGTCCGAGCAAGCACGGCCGAGGACCGCGTCCGCAGTAGGAAGCGCGCGCCTCGTCCGGGCTCTAGTTGATCGGCTCCTGGTCGATCTGCTTGTAGATCACCCAGAGGCTGTCGGCGTCCGGATCCGGCCGGCAGACGAAGATCTGGTCCGAGAGGACGACGTAGTTCTTGACCCCTTCGGGATCGTTCGGGTCGTCCACGGTGACGAGGAGATCGACGAAGCTCGTCACCCTCCACCAGACCTCTCCCGGGGGCCTCTCGGCGCTGTTGTCGACCACCGTGCTCTTCGGATCCAGAGTCAGCTTGATCTGGTCGACCTTCTCGCCGCGGCTGTTGAAGCGCGCCTTGAACATCTTCCCCGTGAGAGCGAGCTCCTCAAGCTTGTCCCACCATCCCTGGGGATCGTCCGGGTCAACCTCACCCGGCAGCAGCTCGAACGTGTAGGCCTCGTCGAGCGCGGCCTCGTATCCGGTGCTGTCCATGTTGGAGTAAACGTACGGGAGCCACTTCTCGATCAGGTTACCGGTTGTCTTTCGGTTCCGGTCCGGATCGATCGGCGGTTTGCCGTTCCCATTGTCGTCCTTGGGGTTCAGCACGCAGCTCGAGGCCAAAGCGACCCCGGTGAGAAGCACGATGAGCATGAGAAGCGCGGAGAGCCCTCTTCTCCCGCCTAGAATGCGAAGCACGTCCGAGCACCTCCTGCCGATGGTTGAGTGGGCGGCGTCTCGCGCGATCTTCGTGTCCCGCCTCGACCCTTGGGGTAGGGGAAGTCGTTCGCAGGCACCCGTGGAACACTGAAAGAATACCACAGGCCCCGCGCGCTGTCAACGCGTCCACCGCCCCGCTCCGCCCGATCGTTCTAAGTATCGGGAAGATGCCGCAGTTGGATGAGCCCGTCCGGTCGAACCACACGGAAAGCTTACGGTTGCGGGCGGCCGCCGGAAGGCTCGGTTAACGACAATCCGTCAGAAGTGTGTTCCTTGCGCGGCCGCCGGGGCACGGGGCAAGGGGGTGAACCGGCGAGTTTCTGTCGGGTCCAGGCTAGTCCGGGCAGTACGAGAGGGACGCCGCCACCTCCCCCTTGTAGTAGCCCCAGCTCCGGAGCGCCCCCTTTCGGAAGTCTTCCCACCGGTAGATCCGGTATGTCCCGTCGTTCGATTCGTACCGGATGAAGAGCTTCATCGACCCGTCGAAGAGGACCGAATCCTCCCGAGAGGGGGAGACCAGCGTGACGTAGTAGACTGTCAGGTCGTAGTCGCTCTCGTAGGTGGAGTAGCCGGTGACGGACGAATCGGTGGCGATCGGGTTTCCGGTGTACTCGAGATCCATCGTGCCCATCTTAGTCTGGCTGTTGTTGAAGCACGATTGGATCCGGCTGAAAACGTCTTCCTCTCTCGCCAATCCCCAAGGCTCCTCGAAGGGAGTGTGCCCGGCGTCCGCGAGGTCGGTCGAGTCGGCTCGATCCGGAACGAAGCGAAAATCCCCTGCGAGAAGGAGCTGGTACTGCGGCCTGTGGAACGTCTCGAACGCGGTGACGAGCTTCTCGGTCACCTCTTCGGGGGACTTCGCGGGCTCGGAGGTTCCGCCGCCTCCTCCGGGAGGCTCCGCGTCCCTCGGCTCGAAGAAACAGCCGGCCATGCACAACCAGCCGGCCGCCGAGAGAAGCCCCGCCGCACGCACGATCCGATCAACGGTTGCCGTATGAATCATCTTCGTCGCCCTACAGTTTGAACGTGAGCCCGCCGTTCAGCTCCCATTCGACCCGCCGCTGCTCCCCCGTCCCCGATCCGACCGGCGCGGGGAAGACCGGCAAGGACGCATCCTGGATCTGCCGCGCCTTCAGGTTGAACGAGGCCTTCTTGGAGATCTCCTTTCGGTACGTGATCTGAGAGTAGATCTGCGCCTTCTTCTTCTCGGACTCCAGATCCTTTCCCTCTTCGAGATTGAACTGCTTGTCCACCTGAACGAACTGCCCGGTCTCGAGCGAGAGGTCTCGCCCGAGGCTGTACGTGAGCTTCAAGTTCAGGTACTGTACCTCCCCCTCGCGGCTCCGGTTGAAACGCCGCGTCGCTCCCTCCTTCTGAAAGCTCCCGCTCTCGTCGAGCTTGTAACGATACTCGAAACCGAAACGGGCGGACGCCGAGAGATCCCAGTCGATCACGGAGCGGAGCTCGGAGATCCGGGTCATCGTGTTCCGATTCGCGTCCGCCTCCTTGAAGATGTAGATGAGCGTCATCGTGTAGGCGCTGTTCATCTTGACGTTGGGGAGCGGCCGGTAGTCGATCGTCGGGGTCACCCGCCAGGTTTGGCGCGTTTCGTTGTTCGCCGACCGCGTGCGGTGGATGTTCACCGTTCGTCCCTCGTCCACCGAGAAGGTCGCCGATCCCCGAATCTTTCCAGGAGGCGAGTAGTCGATGTCGGCCGACATCCGCCGGTCCGCGTTATCGCGGTCTTGCGTGGAGTCGGTGAGCACGCGGGAGGTCATGCCAATGCTCCCCGTCGTCCGGATCTGCGTGTAGCTCCAGAGACCGCGGGCGAGATTCAGGTGGACCGAGCCCCGCTGCGACTCTCCCGTCGCGTCCGGTTCTCCCGGCTTCGGGAAGAAGGTGTCCTCCGTGGCCCCGCGTTTCAGAACGAGCTTGCTCTTGATTGCCGCCGGAAGCCGATAGCTGAGAGACGCCTCGCCGCCGTAGTCGAGACGCTCGTTCGACTGCGAGGCGTCGACCGCGAACGCTCGGCTCCCCCACGCGTAATCGAACTTCGCCTCGTACTCGGTGCGCGTCCCCGCGGCGCCGCGGATCGTCAGGTTCCCGCTCCGCCTTCGATCGGTCGCGGTCTCGACGCCTCCTGCGGGGCGGGCGAAGGAGCGGGTGGACCGCTCGGTCGACAGGGAGAGCCCGATCTTGGCGTAAGAGAGACCCTCGTAGCGGAATCGCGTCGCCGCCGTCTCCGAAGCGTCCCGGTTGTCGTCGTCCCGGCTGTCCGGCGTTTGGCTTCCCCCGGTCTCGATGGAGAAGGTGTTCCGCGTGGCGGTCCCCTGCATCTCGACGCCGAGCGCCTCCATCGGTTTGAACTCGAGACCGACGTTGGAGTTCATCGCGCGGCCCCGCTTCTCCTCCCACCGAGTCGCCGGGTTCCCTCCCTGCGTTGAGGATCGCTGTTCCTCGTCCTTGTCCCTCGTCTCGATTCCCCCCTCGAGCGACAGCGTGAAGCGAAGAGCCATCGGGAGCTCCTGGATGTACGTGCTCTGAAGAAAGAGCCGGTTAAGGGCAATGTCGGTCGAGCGGAGATCGTCTTGTTCTCGATTGTCGTCACGGGCGTATCGGACCCCGACGCGCACTCCCTCCAACATGGAATACTGGAGCTCCGCCTCCGTCCGGCGCACACCCGACTCCCGGCTCGCGCGGTCGGCCCGCCTCTTCTCCCATGTCGTCTTGGTCTTGACGGCCAAATCATCCGTGAGGAGATAGTTCAGCGTGAAAATGTTCGAGATGTTCGTCGTCGCGCGGATGAAGCTCCCCTGGATTTCGTAGGTCGGATGGAAGCCTCGGGGAACGGCGTCGATCCGCGCGGATGGGATCTTCGAGAGCGAGTCCGAGATGACCGCCTGGCGGATCGAGTCGGCGGCGAGGGAGTCGAGCCAGAGCGAATCCCCCTCGATCCCGACCACCCAGACCGAATCGGTTCTCGTCTTCTCGAACTCGTCTTCCTCCTCCCGATCGGCATCCGCCCGCGCGGCGGCCGGGGCGAGGATTCCGGCGGCGAGGAGAGCGAGCACGAAGAGGATCCTCCTCATCGGACCGCCTCCACCGCGTCCGAGAGATGGCACCAATCGGCCGGGCCGAGGTCCTCGGGCCGGGCGGCGAGGTTCACCCCGGATATCTCCTCGATGCGCCGAAGCTCCTCCGGGGAGAACGTCCGAAGAGCGCGAAGCCCGGAGCGAATCATCTTCCTCCGGCCGCCGAAGAGAGAGCGCGCGAGCCGAAAGAGCGCCTCTTCGCTTCGCGCGCGGACCGGGAGCGGATCGTGGAAGGCGAGGCGCACCGCCGCAGACTCGACCCGCGGGCGCGGACGGAAGGAAGAGGGACCGACGCGGAAGAGAACCTCGGGCCGGGAGTAATAACGGACGAGAAGCGTGATCCGCCCGAAGAGGCGCGTGCCGGGAGAAGCGGCGATCCGCTCCGCCACCTCCCTCTGGACCAAGAGGAGCGCGGAGCGGATCGATGAGGAATGAAGCATCAACCGTTCGAGGATTCGAGCCGTGACGCGATAGGGGATGTTCCCGACGACGACGAGCTTCCCTCCCCCGGATGCCTCCTCGAGATCGAAATCGAGAAAGTCCCCGCGGACGAAGACGACGTTCTCCTTTCCGAGAAGCCTTCGCCGTTGCCGCGCGAGGAGCCTTCCGTCGATCTCGACCGAGTAGATCTTCCCCGCGCGCTCCGCGAGAAGCTCCGTCAGGTTCCCCGTGCCGGAACCGATCTCGACGACGCGGTCCGAGGGACGGAGCTCCGCCGCGTCCGCGATCTTCCGGAGAAGGTTCGGATCGACGAGGAAGTTCTGGCCGAGCCTCTTGCTCGGCCGGTGCCCCTCGCCGCGGAGGGCGCGCGCGTCGGCCGCCGGCGTCCCCTCCCCGCGACTCACGGCGCCTCCTCCATCCGGAAGAGGCGATTCGCGTTCTCGGTCGTCGCCCGGTCCGTCTCCTCGAAGCTCCATCCGCGGATCTCGGCCACCCGTTCCACGGTGAAGCGGAGGTACGCCGGCTCGTTCCGCTTCCCCCGGTGCGGGACCGGCGCAAGCCAAGGGCAATCGGTCTCGACGAGGATCCGATCGGCGGGACACGCGCGGACAACCTCCGCGAGCGCTCCGTTCGACTTCGCGAACGTCACCGTCCCCGGGATCGAGATCGCGAAACCGAGAGGAAGCACTTTCTCCATGAATGATCGATCGCCGGAGAAACAGTGCATCACGCCGCCGGCGAGTTCCCCCTCGTGCTCCTTGAGGATCGCGAGGAGAACCTCGTGCGCTTCGCGGTCGTGGATCACGACCGGCTTCCCCACGCGCGCCGCGAGCGCGAGCTGCTCGTGAAAGAGCCGCTCTTGGTTCCTTCGATCCGCGTAGTTCCGGTAGAAGTCGAGGCCCGTCTCGCCGACGGCGACGACCTCGGGCCGCCGCGCGAGCTCTTCCACGCGGGCGAGATCCTCCTCCGCGGCGCGGTCCGCCTCGTGGGGATGGATGCCGACGACCGCGCGCACGGCCGGCTCCGAGGCGGCGAGACGGACGACGTCGTCGCACGAGGGAACATCGTACGCGACCGAGACGATCCGCTCGACTCCCGCGGCGGCGGCGCGGCGCACGAGATCGGAGGGAGATCCGCTCGAGAAGTCCGGGTGCGTGAGATGGGCGTGGCTGTCGATCAACTCGCCGCCCCCTCCTCCTCGATCCTCGGGAACAGAGGCTTGTCGAGGCGGAGCGACCGTCCGTCTCCCGGCGCGTCGCGCCAGGCACAATCGGCGTCGAAACGGAAGTCCGCGGCCTTCCGGTCGATCCCGATCGCCAGGGCAAGCTCCTCCGCCTTGGCCGGCATCACAGGAGAAACAAGGACGGACACGATGCGGAGCGATTCGAAGACGTTGTAGAGAACCGTCTCGAGCTTCGCCCTCCGCGCGGGATCCTTCGCGAGCTTCCAGGGGGCGTTCTCCTCGATGTACCGATTCGCGCGCCGCACGAGTTCCCATACGGCGGCGAGCGCGTTGTGAAACTCGAAGCGGTCCATCGCGGCGGCGTAGCGGGCCGCCGCGTCCGCGGCGAGATCGCGGAGCTCCCCGCCGTCTTCCCCCGCGCGCGGCGAGGGGAAGACATCGCCGAGGTACTTGCGCGTCATCCCCGCCGTTCGGTTCAAGAGGTTGCCGAGATCGTTCGCGAGATCCGCGTTGTGTCTCCCCGCGAGCTGGCCGACGGAGAAATCGCCGTCCCTCTCGAACGAGACCTCGCGGAGAAGGTAGTAGCGGACCGTGTCGGCGCCGAACCGCTCCACCATCGCCCGCGGATCGACGACGTTCCCGAGAGACTTGGAGAGCTTCTTCCCCTCGACGGAGATGAAGCCGTGCGCGTACACGCTCTTCGGGAGCTCGATGCCGGCGGAGAGGAGCATCGCCGGCCAGATGATGCAGTGAAAGCGCGTGATGTCCTTCCCGATGATGTGAAGATCGGCGGGCCAGTAGCGATCGAACGAATCGCTCGGCCCGGGGAATCCGACAGATGTCAAGTAGTTGATCAAGGCGTCGAACCAAACGTAGACCACGTGCGAGCGGTCGGCCGGTAGGGGGATCCCCCATCCCTGGCTCGACCGGGACACGGAGACGTCCACGAGCCCCGCCTCGAGCACGCTCACGATCTCGTTTCGACGGATCTCCGGAAGAATGAAGGAGGGGGTTGCCGCGATGTGGGCGAGAAGCTCCTCCCGATAGCTCGTCAGACGGAAGAAGAAATTCTCCTCCTCGATCCGATCCGGCTCGCGGAGATGGACCGGGCACTTCCCGTCGACGAGATCCTTCTCCTGTAGAAAGTTCTCACAGGAAACGCAGTAGAGCCCTTGGTAGAGGCCTTTGTAGATGTCCCCTCTCTCCTCGATCCGGCGGAACACCTCGCGCACCGAACGCTCGTGGGCGGCCTCCGTCGTCCGGACGAAGCGGTCGTAAGAGAGATGGAGCATCCGCCAGATCGACTCGAACTCGACCGCCATCCGGTCGCAGTAGACGGTCGGGTCGAGCCCCTGCGCGCGCGCTTCCCGCTCGACGTTGAGGCTGTGCTCGTCGTTCCCCATCGAGAAGAACGTGTCGAAGCCTCGAAGCCTCTTGTAGCGCGCGACGCAATCGGCGGCGATCTTCTCGAACGCGGTGCCGATGTGCGGCTTGCTGTTCACGTAGTCGATCGCGGTCGTCAGATAGTAGGAGTTCATCTTCGTGTCCCGGCAGGCGGCGGTTTCCGCGAAGGGGCAAGTCCGCGCGCCGTCTCATGCCTCCCCGCGGTTCCTGGGCACCCAACGATCCCTGTGAAACTCCTCCGTGATCTCCTCCAAGAGGACACGGATCTCCCTCTCCTCGCCGGCCCGGATCGTGACGGTGCGGGAGAAGATGTCCGCCTTGGTCACCTTCCCCTCCGTGTTCGCCGTCCGCACGCGCGCCCCCACGCGGGGAAACGCGCGGAGCGCCTGGAGGTACTCGCTTCTTTCGTAGGCGAGGCAGCACATGAGCCGGCCGCACACGCCGGAGATCTTGTTCGGGGAGAGGGCGAGCTGCTGGTCGCGGGCCATGCGGAGCGTGACGGGCGCGAAATCCCTGAGGAACGTGGAGCAGCAGAGAGTTCTCCCGCACGGCCCGATGCCGTCGAGGCGCTTCGCTTCGTCGCGCACGCCGATCTGGCGAAGCTCGATGCGCGTCTTGAAGGTCGACGCGAGATCCTTCACGAGCTCGCGAAAATCGATGCGCTTCTCCGCCGTGAAGTAGAACGTGATCTTGTTCCCGTCGTACTGCATCTCCACGTCGACGAGCTTCATCTCGAGCTTGCGCGCCTCGATCCGGCCGAGGCAGACCGCGCGCGCTTCCTCCTCGCGCGATCGATTCCGGGAGAGGTTCGCCTGATCCCGCGCCTCCGCGCGGCGGATCACCTCGTGGAGCGTTTCCCCCTCGGGCGGGACGAAGTCGGACGGAGGAAAGTGCGCGACCTCCCCCATGTCCTCTCCGCGGTCCGCGCTCACGATGCAGGAGTCGCCGACTCGGAGCGGGATCGCGAGCGGATTCCTGTAGATTTCCTGGCGCGCTCCTTTGAAGCGCACCTCGACGAGAGCTTCGCTCATTCTCGATTCACCTCAGCCAGCGGAGCGGATCGATCGGCTCGGTCCCCTTCCGGATCTCGAAGTGCAGCGAGCTTCCGGAAACGGAACCGGTGTTCCCCACCGTTCCGATGACGTCCCCCTGTTCCACCCGGTCCCCGGCGGAGACGCGAACCTCCGACGCGTGGGCATAAAGAGTATAGTAGCCGCCGCCGTGTCGGACGATGATGCAGTTTCCGTAGCCGGGAAGCGTGCTCACGTACTCGACGCGCCCGGGCGCGACCGCGCGGATCTCGGCGCCGTGCGGCGCGGCGATGTCGATCCCCTTGCTCGTGATCTCCGTCCCGAACTCCGGATGGCGGCTCTTCCCGAACCTCCGCACGATCTTCCCCTCGGCCGGCCACGGGAGCTTCGCGCTCCCCCCCTCAAAGAGCGAGGGGCCGGACGGTTCGTACGGAGCGCCTTCCCGCGCGCGCTCCGCGAGAATCCGTTCGAGCTCGCGCGAGGCCTCCTCGAGCTCCGCCACGAGCTTCTCGTGGCTCTCGCGGCGCCGCTTCACGTCGTCGAGGAAGTTCTTCCGTTCCTTCTTCCGCAGCAAGAGAGCCGTTTTCTCGCGCGACCGTTCGCTCTCGATCTGGCGGATCTCCCGCTCCCGCGCGGCTAGCTCCTCGCGCGCCGTGTGAAGCCGCGCGCGCTCGGCGAGCACCGAACGATAGAGCGCGTCGTCCCTCTCCACCACCCGGAGAAGCCGGCCGAATCGCCCGACCAGATCGACCACCGACTCCGACCCGAGCAGGATCTCGAGCTCGTGATACCCGCCGAACTGATAGAGGGCGCGGAGTCTTCGGCGGAGCATCTCCCGCCGCCGCTCCAGCACGCTCTCCGCATCCCTCGCTTCCCCCGTGACGGCGCCGAGGTTCTGCTCGACCTTCCTCCTCTTCGACTCGAGACCCGTGAGGAGCCGGTTCGTGAGCGTGAGATCCTCGTCGATCTTCATCAGGTTCTTCAGGATTCCCTTCTCCTCCCCGCGCAGGCGGTTCGCCTCCTCGCGCGTCTTCCCGATGCGCGCGCGGAGAGCGTTGAGATCCTCTTCCTCGCCCGCAGAGACGCCGGACCAGAGAGCGAGAAGAGCAGCCAGGACAAGACGCGCGGTCACGATTTCTTATACCTCAAATACCGGTTCAGCGAGAGAAGCGTTCCCGCTGCCCCGAGCGCGCCGCCGGCGAGAAGAAACAAGAAAACTCCGAAGGGCTCCAGGAAGAGAACCCCCGGCAGGCGCGAGGCGGCGAACGAATGGCTTTCCCGCAGGAGAAGAAGCGCGAGAAACGCGGCGGCGAGCCCGAGAATCGCCCCCTCGAGCAGGTAGGGGACGCGGATCTGCATCGGGGTCGCGCCGACGAGCCGGAGAACCTCGATCGTATCGCGCCGATCGGCGACGGCGAGCTTCATCGTGTTTTCGACGACGAGCAGCGTCGCGACGCCGAGCACGATGCCGAGGAAGAGATCGACCGCGACGAAAAAATAGATCCACGTCTCAAGCTTCCCCACCCAGTTCTCCCCGTAGACGACCGATTCGACGCCGCTTTCCGCCTCCAACTCGGAGACGAGCATTCGGATCCGATCGAGCGTCTTCCAGTCGTCGTACAGCTCGAGATCGAACGACGCGGGGAGCGGGTTCCCCTCGACGCCTTCGAGGAGGTACTCCCGCGGGCCGAGGGTCCGGCGGAACTCCTCGAGAGCCTCGTCCGGAGAGACGTAGCGCGCGCTCCGCACGCCGCCGAGCCTCGAGAAGAGGTCGCTGAGCCGGTCCCGATCCTCTCCGCCGGCGTCGTCCCGAAGGTAGACCGTGACGCTGACCTTCTCCTGCGCGAGCTGGATCACCTTCTGGAGGTTCTTCGTGCCGAGAAGGAAGAGCCCGAACACGAAGAGGGCGACCGCCATGAGCACGACAGGAGCGAGATGGCTCCGAAGGCTTCGACGAAAGCCGTATCCGAGCTCGCGCGCGATGTATTCCATCCGGGTGGAGACCACCCCGTCCCTCCTTCCCGTCAAGAGCCGGTCGATCGGGCCTCCCGCCCGTCCGCTTCCGGAAGAAGTCGTCCTCTCTCCAGATGGAGGACCCGGTGCCCGCTCGCACGCGCCGCCCCTCGATCGTGCGTCGCGACGAGAACGGCGGTCCCCCCGACGTTCACCCGATCGAGGACCCGATAGATTCCCGCGGCCGTTTCCGGATCCAGGTTGCCGGTCGGCTCGTCGGCGAGAAGAAGAAAGGGCTGGTTCACGAGGGCGCGCGCGATCGCGACGCGCTGCATCTCGCCCCCCGAAAGATCGCTCGCCCGATCACGCAGCCTTCCGAAGAGGCCGACCTGGAGGAGCACTTCGTTCACACGTCGAGCAATCGACCGGTTCGGCGCGCCGGCCACTCGCAGGGGGAGCGCGACGTTCTCGAACACGCTCCGGTCCGCGATCAACCGGAAATCTTGGTAGACGAAGCCGACGTGCCGGCGGAGCTTCGGAATCTGCGCCCGGCGGAGACGGTCCGTGCGAAAAGCGCCGACCTCGACCACCCCGGACGAGGGGAGCTCGTCGTGGTGGATGAGACCAAGGAGGGTCGTCTTTCCGGCGCCGCTCGGACCGATGAGGAAGGCGTACTCCCCCCTCTCGATCTTGAAACTAACATCCTGGACGGCAACGAGGTCGCCGTACGACTTGGAGACATTTGTGAGAGAAACCACGGAACGCCGCCTTTGTGCGGAAGGTATCCCGGCGGCGCGGGGAGCGTCAAGGAATAGAATCCGGGGGAGGCGTCGTTCCGCCCGTGCCCTTGACTCCGCGAGGATGATGAAGCCGGTACCTCGAGCGCAACACATGGAGAACGGGGAGTTCCGGGGGCACTTCGGTACCTGATACCCCATTCCCGCAAGGAGAGATTTTCCGGAGCCGGGGGGCAGGGCTCGCTTGCTCAAACATGCCGCGCGCGGCGCGCGGCAACTCGCCGCTCTGCCCTACCCCCCGTCTCCGGAGAAAGACAGACGTGGTCGTGGGACCCGCCGTCCGACGACCGAGCCACGCGCGGGAAAGAAAGGCGGGGAAAAGAAAGGTGTCCGACACCTACAACGCAGGAAGGAGTCGGACACCTATTGAAGACACCTACTGAGAGACATCGACCGATGAACGGTCTTCCTCCTCGAACACCTCCGAGTGGATCTCCTCGCGGAGAGCCGCCACGTAGTCTCGGTAGGCCTGTTGCTGCTTCGACTGCCGGACCGCCGCGCGCACCTCCTCGCGGGCTTCCTCGAACGAGGGCTTGCCCTCGGGGAAGCGCGCCCGCACGAGGAAGAGGTGGAAACCATCCGTCGCCTCGACGAGCGGGCTCACCTCGCCCGCCTGGAGCTCCGCGAGAACCGCGCGCACCTCGTCGGACATGTCGCCCAGCGCGAAGACGCCGATCTCTCCCCCGCGCGCCGCGCTCGGCCGGTCGTCCGAATGCGCCTTCGCGAGGCGCGCGAAATCGGCCCCCGCGCGCAGGCTGTCCAGAAGCCCCTCGCCGCGCCGCCTCGCGTTCTCCACCCCCTCCTCGCCGGAGCGGATCGTCTTCAAGATGTGGCGGACCCGGATCCGATCCTCGCCCCGATCCACGAGTTGAATGAGGTGAAAGCCGAACGGCGTTTTCACGACCCCGCTGATGTCGCCCGGGGAGGCGAGGGAAAGCGCCGCTTGCTCGAAAGAGCTTTCCATGTCCCCGCGGCCGAAGTACCCGAGGTCTCCGCCCGCCGCGGCGGAAGGATCGTCCGAATGCGCGCGCGCGAGCTCGGCGAAGTCCTCGCCGGCAAGAGCGCGCGTGCGGATCGCCTCGAGCTCGCGAACCGTCGTCGATTCCGCGGCCGCGCTCGCCGCGGGCTTGAGATAGATCTGGGCGAGCGAGAGCCGCTCGGGCATGACCGGAAGAGCGTCCTCGTGCTCCTCGAAGAAGCGGCGGGCTTCCGCGTCGGTCACCTCGCTCTTCGGCCGGATTTGACGCTCCAAGAGAAGCCGCACCGTGAGGGACTTTTCCACCTCGCGGCGATAGCGCTTTCGGAGCTCCTCGAGCGTCACGTTCTCCGCTTCAAGCGCCGCCAGGAACTCGCGCTCCCCGGGGAACTGCGACCGCATCCTCTCGAGGGCACCCTCGAGCGACTCGTCGACCTCCTCCGCGGCCGGGGAGATCCCCTCCGCCTTGGCCTTCGCGAAGAGAACCTGGTCGTCGAGAAGCCGGTTCAGGGCGAGCTTCAGGATCTCCTCGGGCGGGAGCGCGGCGGAGGCGCCGTCCTCCGCAATAAGCTCCGCCTCCGCGAGAACCTCGCTCTCCAGGATCGGCGTGTCGCCCACGATCGCGACGATCCGATCCACGCGCTCCTCTGCGCGGAGAACGCAGGCCGCCAACAAGGCGGCCGGAACGAACAGGCGCGCGAATCCCTTCACGTCTAACCTTCCTGCCCCGCCCCCGGAACCCCCTCCTCCGTCTCCCCGGCCTCGAGCAGCAGGCCGAGCTTCTCTCGATCGATCGTCACGCCGCGCTCCTCCGCCCGCTTCTCGAGCCATTCCCCGAGCATCTTGTCCTTCTCGACCTGAAGCAGGGGCGACATGATGCTCTCCTTCGCCTCCTCGAACGTCATCGGATGCTCCGGGATCCTCTCGAGAAGCTTGGCGACGAAGTAGGCGCCGGAAAGAGGGGCCCGAACAACCGGGGCGATCTCCCCGACCTTAAGCACTTCAAACGCATATTTCTGAAGTTCCCCGGGGATCGATTCCTTGGCCATCAGCTCGGTGACGCCGGCCTTCTCCTTCATG